>NZ_JBJLRD010000057.1:0-26336 GCF_050871305.1 Kineococcus gypseus
CGCGCGCCTAGGCGAGCACCGGCGGACACCGGCGGACACCGGCGGACACCGGCGGGCACCGGCTCCCGCCGCGCCGGGGGGGGGGGGCCCGGGCGCCCCCCCCCCCCCCCCCCCCCCCCCCCCCCCCCCCCCCGGCCCGGCGGGGGCCCCCCCCCCCCCCCCCCCCCCCCCCCCCCCCCCCCCCCCCCCCCCCCGGCCCTCAGCCCCGCGGGGCGCTCACGCCCGCGGGCCGCTCACGCCCCGAAGTCGTTGAGCAGCTCCGTCACCAGCGCCGCCACCGGCGAGCGCTCCGAGCGCGTGAGCGTCACGTGCGCGAACAGCGGGTGCCCCTTGAGCGCCTCGACCACCGCCGCCACCCCGTCGTGCCGGCCCACGCGCAGGTTGTCGCGCTGGGCCACGTCGTGCGTGAGGACCACCTTCGAGCCCTGCCCGATGCGCGAGAGCACCGTCAGCAGCACGTTGCGCTCCAGCGACTGCGCCTCGTCGACCACCACGAACGCGTCGTGCAGCGAGCGGCCGCGGATGTGCGTCAGCGGCAGCACCTCGAGCATGCCGCGGTCGACGACCTCCTCCAGCACGTGCGGGGAGACCAGCGCCTCGAGCGTGTCGAAGACCGCCTGGCCCCACGGGCCCATCTTCTCCGCCTCCGTGCCCGGCAGGTACCCCAGGTCCTGCCCGCCCACGGCGTACAGCGGCCGGAAGACCACCACCTTGCGCTGCTCGCGGCGCTCCATGACCGCCTCCAGGCCCGCGCACAGCGCCAGCGCGGACTTGCCCGTGCCCGCGCGCCCGCCCAGCGAGACGATGCTCACCTCCGGGTCCAGCAGCGCGTCCAGCGCGATGCGCTGCTCCGCCGAGCGGCCCCGCACGCCGAACGCCTCGCGGTCGCCCTTGACCAGCCGCAGCTGCTTGTCCGCGCCCACCCGCCCCAGCGCGTGCCCGCGCGGGGAGGAGAGCACCACCCCGGTGTTCACCGGCAGCTCGCGCGCCTCCGGGTGCTCCACCGAGCCCGCCTCGTACAGCGCCGAGACCTCCTCGGCCGTCGCCGTCAGCTCCGCCACGCCCGTCCAGCCCGAGTCCGGCGCCAGCTCCGCGCGGTACTCGTCGGCCACCAGGCCCACCGCCGACGCCTTCACGCGCAGCGGCACGTCCTTGGAGACCACCGTCACGTCGTGGCCCTCGTCGGCGAGGTTGCGCGCCACCGCCAGGATGCGGGTGTCGCCCGCCGTGGCCAGCGGCCCGGTGCGCAGCGCGGACGGCAGCGAGGTCGCGTCCGAGTGGTTCAGCTCCACGCGCAGCGTGCCGCCCTCCTCCCCCACCGGCACGGGGCGGTCCAGGCGGCCGTGCTGCACGCGCAGGTCGTCCAGGCGGCGCAGCGACTCGCGCGCGAAGTAGCCCAGCTCGGGGTGGTGGCGCTTGCCCTCCAGCTCGCTGACCACCACCAGCGGCAGGACCACGTCGTGCTCGGCGAAGCGGGTCAGGGCGGCGGGGTCGGACAGCAGCACGGAGGTGTCGAGGACGAACGTGCGGCGCGCGGCGGGAGCGGTGGCCCCCGGTCCGGCGCCGGGCGCCGCAGCGGCGGCCGGGGCGGTCGGGGTGTGCGGCGCGGCGGGGGTGGAGCTGGTGACCACGGACGTCTCCCGTTTCCGGGAGCCCGGGGCGAGCGCGCCCGGACCCCCTCATCAGCGGCGGACCGGGACCTCAGGCCACCGTGCGGGCGACCCGGGACCGGGCCCCCCTGCGGCGCTGGACAGCACCCACGGCGACCTCCCGGACGGGCGGCGGTCGCCACCCGTCACCCCCGACGCTAGCCCCAGATCCGTTGCACGGGGCCGGGAACACGCCCGTGCGGGTGAGCGGTCGGCGACGTGTCGGTGACCTGCCGGGGACCTGACGGCGACGCGCCACTCACCGTCACCGCGAGGGAGCCGCGGGGCCCTCGCGGTCACGCTCCGAAGCGGCGCTCGCGGGCGGCGTAGGAGCGCAGCGCGCGCAGGAAGTCGACCTTGCGGAAGTCCGGCCACAGCACCTCGCAGAAGTACAGCTCGGTGTGCGCGCTCTGCCACAGCAGGAAGCCGGACAGGCGCTGCTCGCCGGAGGTGCGGATCACCAGGTCCGGGTCCGGCTGGCCCTTCGTGTACAGGTGCGCGGCGATGTGGTCCACCGTCAGCACGTCGGCGAGCTGCTCGATGGACGTGCCCGCCGCGGCGTGCTCGCGCAGCAGCGAGCGCACGGCGTCGGCGATCTCCTGCCGGCCCCCGTAGCCGATGGCGACGTTGACGACCGCCCCGCCGATGTCGGAGGTGTCGCGCGCCAGCGCCCGCAGCCGCTCCGCCGTCGCCGGCGGCAGCAGCTCCAGCGCCCCCACCGGGTGCACCCGCCAGCGCCGCGCGGCCGCCAGGCGGGCCACGCAGTCCTCCACGATGCCGATCAGCGGGGCCAGCTCCGCCTCGGGGCGGTGCAGGTTGTCGGTGGAGAGCAGGTAGAGGGTGACGACCTCGATGCCCTCGTCGTCGCACCAGCCCATGAACTCGACGACCTTGTCGGCGCCGGCGCGGTGCCCGTGCGCGCTGGGCGCGCCGAACGCCTTGGCCCAGCGCCGGTTGCCGTCGAGGATGATGCCGACGTGGCGCGGCAGCACAGCCGCGTCCAGCGACCGCTCCAGCCGCCGCCCGTACGCGCCGTAGAGGAGGTCGCGGAGGTCCATCGGCGCTCACGGTATACCCGCCCCCCGCGGCGACGACCCCGCCCGCACGGGTCCGCCGCCGCACCGGGCCCGCGCCCGCGTGGCGTACGGTCCCGCCATGCCGCTGGACCCCGCACCGACGCTCGACGCGGTCAAGCCGCGACTGCGCGGCTGGCTGCACGCCGGCACCTCCCCGGCCGCGCTGGCCGCCGGAGCGGTGCTCGTCGCGCTGGCCCCCACCGCGGCCTCGCGCACCGCCGCGGCCGTCTTCGCCGCGACCTCGGTGCTCCTCTTCGGCACCAGCGCCGTCTACCACCGCGGCACGTGGTCACCGCGCGCCGGGGCCGTGCTGCGGCGCCTGGACCACAGCAACATCTTCCTCATCATCGCCGGCACCTACACCCCGCTGGCCGTCACGACGCTGCCCGCCGACGACGCCCGCTCCCTGCTGACGCTGGTGTGGGCCGGCGCCCTGGCCGGCACCGCCTTCCGCGTCTCCTGGGTCGGCGCCCCGCGCTGGCTGTACACGCCGGTCTACGTCGCCCTCGGCTGGGTCGCGGTGGGCTACCTGGGCGCCTTCGCCCGCGGCGGCGGGTGGGCGGTGGCCACCCTCGTCGTCGCCGGGGGCCTCGCCTACTCCGCCGGCGCCCTCGTGTACGGCCTCAAGCGCCCGAACCCCAGCCCGCGCTGGTTCGGCTTCCACGAGGTCTTCCACGCGTGCACCGTCGTCGGGTTCGCGGCGCACTTCGTCGCCATCGCGATCGCGACGCTGCAGCACCGCTGAGGGGTCCTCGGGTTCCGTCGCCCCGGGGTCGGGTCCCGCCCCGGGCGTCGGGGCGGTCCTCCGCCGGGCTCTCCGCCCGCTCCTCCCAGCTGGAGACCACCTGGGCGGCGGAGGGCGGGCTCCGGACGCCCGGCTGCGGACCACCCCGCCACCCTCCAGCCGCACCGGCCGCTGGGGACCGGCCCCCTCAGCCGAGACGCAGTGCGCGGGCAGGTGAGGTGGAGCCGGACGGCGGGGGGTGCGCAGCCGGGCGTCCGGAGCCCGCCCCCTGCTGCCCACCCGGAGCGGTGCTGCCAGCGGCGGGCGGAGAGCCCGGCGGAGCACCCCCCGACGGCCCGCCAGGGCGACCACGCGGACGCACCCCGCCCGGGGCGGAACTCAGGCCGCGCGGACCCCGAGGGCGGCGGCGAGGGCGGCCGGGTCGGTCGTGGGCGCGTCGCACACCTGGCCGCGGCAGACGTAGGCGGCGGCCCGCCCGCCGACGAGGCCGCGCTCGGCCAGCAGCGGCGGGTCGGACTCGCCGGGCACGCCGCGGGCGACGACGAGGCCGGGGGCGGTCCCGGCCAGGGCGAGGCGGTGCAGCTCGGCGGCGGCCGGGTCGCCGGGCTCGCCGAGCACCGCCACCTCGCGCGGGCCGTCGCGCAGCGCCTCGGCGACGGCCAGGCCCCAGCCGGCGAAGCGGGGGGCCTGGGCGGCCAGGGCCGCGACCACGCCGAGGGAGGCGACGGCGGCGTCGGTGAAGCGCGAGTCGCCGGTCAGCGCGCCGACCGACAGCAGCGCGCCGGCGGCGGCGGTCCAGCCGGAGGGGGTGGCGCCGTCGGAGGGGTCCGAGGGGCGCTCGGCGCCGCCGCGGGCGGCGCGCAGGGCGGGGTCGACGGCGTGGGCGGCGACGTCGTGGAACCCGCCGCCCTCGGCCGCGAACTGCTCCAGCACCTCCTCGCACACCTCGCGCGCCACGCCCGCCCAGCGGTGCTCGCCGGTGGCGGCGTGCAGGGCCAGCAGCCCCTCGGCGAGGTCGCCGAGGTCCTCCAGCACGGCGGCCGGCTCGCCGACGACCCCGTCGCGCGAGACGCGCCGCCAGCGCCCGTCGACGCGGTGCACGTCGACGAGGAACGCCGCGGCGGTGCGGGCGGCGAGCAGCAGGTCCGGGCGGGCCAGCAGCGCGCCGGCCTCGGCCAGCGCGGCGACGGCCAGGCCGTTCCAGGCGAGCACGACCTTGTCGTCGCGGGTGGGCTGGGGGCGGTCGGCGCGGGCGGCGGCCAGGCGCTCGCGCACGCGCAGCCAGCGCGCCAGCTCCTCGCCCTCCAGGGCGCGGGTCAGGCGCGCGGTGGAGGTGCCGTGCTCGAAGGTGCCGGCCTCGGTGACGCCGAGCAGGTCGGTGGCCCAGGGGCCGTCGTCGATGCCGAGGACCTCCACGAGGTCGCCGAGGGTCCACACGTAGGTGGCGCCCTCGACGGCGTGCACGCGCCCGTCGGCGCCGGGCACGGGGGTGTCGGCGTCCAGCGAGGCGGCGAAGGCGCCCTCGGGGGTGCCCAGGCCGGCGAGCAGCCACTCGCACGTCTGCTCGGCCACGCGCCGGTGCTCGGCGTCGCCGGTGGCGCGCCAGGAGTGCAGGTAGGCGCGCGCCAGCAGCGCGTTGTCGTAGAGCATCTTCTCGAAGTGCGGCACGACCCAGCCGGCGTCGACGGCGTAGCGGGCGAAACCCCCGGCGACCTGGTCGCACGTGCCGCTGCGGGCCATCGCCGTCAGGGTGCGCGCGGCCAGGCCGGCGGCGACCTGCGAGCCGGTGCGCGCGGCGTGGCGCAGCAGGAACTCCACGACCATCGACGGCGGGAACTTCGGCGCGCCGCCGAAACCGCCGTGCACGGCGTCCTCCTCGCCGGCGAGCGCGGTGACGGCGGCGGCGAGGTCGTCGTCGCCCGGCGGGGCTCCGCCGGACGGGGCGGCGGCGGCGCCGAGGGCGCGGGCGATGCGGGCGCTGGAGCCGAGGACCTCCTCGCGCCGCTCGCGCCAGGCCTCGGCGACGGCGTCGAGGACCTGCCCGAAGGAGGGCACCTGCGGGTGCGGGCGCGGCGGGAAGTACGTGCCGGCGAAGAAGACCTCGCCCTCGGGGGTGCAGAACGTCGTCATGGGCCAGCCGCCCTGGCCGGTCAGGGCGGTGGTGGCGGCCATGTGCACGGCGTCGACGTCGGGGCGCTCCTCGCGGTCGACCTTCACGCACACGAACCGCTCGTTCATCGCGGCGGCGGTGGCGGGGTCCTCGAAGGACTCGTGCGCCATGACGTGGCACCAGTGGCAGGCCGCGTAGCCGGTGGAGACCAGCACGGGCACGTCGCGCCGGCGCGCCTCGGCGAACGCCTCCGGCCCCCACTCCCACCAGTCGACGGGGTTGTCGCGGTGCTGCTGCAGGTACGGGCTGCGCGAGTGCTGCAGGCGGTTGGCCACGCGCCCACGCTGCCACAGGGCGGTCGGGGGCACGCGCCGGGACCGCGGCCGGCGGGCCGGTCAGCGCCGGCGGCCGCCGGTGGCCACGCCCTCGGCCAGCAGGGCGCGGGCCTGCTGCTCGTGGGCGGCGTCGACCTGCACGTCGTAGCGCTCGGCCGCCAGGCCGCGCACGGAGGTGAAGTCGCGCGTGCCGCCGGTGGCGGCGTGCCCGGCGAACCCGGCCACCAGCCCGAACACGGCGCCGACCAGGACGGCGGTCAGCACGATCGACAGCCACCCCACCACGGCGAAGAGGCCCAGGAGCAGGCCGGTGAACAACCCGAACCAGGCGCCCGAGGCGGCGCCCAGCGCGGCCGCGCGGCCCTTCGTCATCCGGCCGGAGACCTGCTCGACGATGCGCACGCCGTCGCCGACGATGCGCACGTGCTGCACGGGGAAACCCCGGTCGGACAGGTGGTCCACCGCCAGCTGGGCCTGCAGGTAGTCGCTGTAGCTGGCCACCACCACCCCACCGGCGGGCAGGGTCCGCGGTGCCTCGCGGCTCGGGTCGTGCGTGCTCATGCCGTCCTCCACGGGTCTGCGCTCGCGTGCGTCTCCTGCCTCAACGATGGGGGCGCGGGGCGTGGCGCGCGAGCGCAACCGCAGCGGTCCCGCCGGCTCGTGCGGTGGGGGACGCCCGGACGCCCGGGGACCGCACCGGGGAGTTCTCGCGGACCGGCGCGGTGCGCGCAGCGGGAGGACCCGCTGCACCGCTGCTGCGACCCGTCCCCCGGCCGCGGGGCGCTGCCGCGAGGTCGCCACCGCCCGAGCGCGCCTCACGCCCGCGGGTCGAGCAGCTGGAACAGGACGTGGTCCTGCCACCGGCCGGCGATCCGCAGGTACCGCGGGGCCAGCCCGTAGCGCATGAAGCCGCACCGCTGCAGCACCCGCTGCGAGCGGGTGTTGTGCACGAGCGTCTCCGCCTGCACCCGGTGCAGGCCGAGGTCGTCGAACGCCAGGCGGGTCACCCGCGCGAGCGCCGCGCCGGCCGCCCCGCGCCCACCGGCGGCGCTGGCGATCCAGTAGCCGGTGCTGCACGACTGCAGCGCGCCGCGCACGACGCCGTTGAGGGTGATCCGGCCGATGACGGCGCCGTCGTCGTCGAGGACCACGTGCGGCAGGCACGTCCCCGCCTCGTGCGCGGCCAGCGCACCGCGGACCTCGGCCCGCTGGCCGGCCGCGGTGAACCACGCCTCGTCGCGCAGGGGTTCCCACGGCGCCAGGAACTCGCGGTCGACGCGCACGAGGCGCGCCAGGGCGTCGGCGTCGCGCACCTGGACGAGGCGGGTGGTGACCACGCCGGGAGTCTCCCAGCGCACCGGCGGCGGTGGAACGGCGGCGCCCTCACGGACCCCCCGGCTCCCCCGGCTCCCCCGGCTCCCCGGCGAGCAGGCGGTGGGCCAGCTCGGAGCGGGCCCGCGCCCGCCCGGCGCGCAGGCGCCCGCCGGCCTCGAGCGTGGCCAGGCCGTGCAGCAGCGACCAGGCGACCTCCGCCCGCGTGCCGTCCCCGTCGGGGAAGACCTCCTGCACGCCCGCGAACGCCCGCCGCATCGGCTCGGGGGTGTCCTCGGCGGCGAACGGCAGGCCCGAGGGCAGGGAGAACATCGCCTCGTAGACGCCCGGGTGGGCGGCGGCGAAGCCGAGGTAGGCGCGCACCCTCGCCGGCGGCGAGGCCCCCGCCGCCGCGAGCGCGTCGGCGAGGTCCGCGAAGCCGGCCAGGGCCACGGCGTCGACGACCGCCTGACGGCCGGCGAAGACCGTGTAGAGCACGGGCTGGGTGACGCCGAGGGTCGCGGCGAGGCGGCGCACCGTCACGGCGGCCCACCCCTCGGACTCGGCGAGGTCGCGCGCGGCGGCGAGGACCTGCTCGCGCCGGGAGCTGAGGTCGGGAGCGGGGCGGGGAGACACGACAAGTACCCTAGCAGCGTTATATAACAACGATAGACAACAGGGCCGAGTCGGCGGGCCCGTCCACCCCCACCCGCGCCGACGAACCCGGGAGGACTCCGCCGTGCACCTCGCCGCCCTGATCACCGCCCTGCTCGCCTGCCTCGGCATCGTCGTCGTCGGCACCCGCTTCCTGCTCGTCCCGCACCGGGCCACGACCGACTTCGGCGTCGGCGCCGACGACGTGCGCGCCCTAGCGGCGACCAAGGGCGTGCGCGACATCACCTCCGGGGTGGTGGTGCTGGTGGTGTGGGCGGCCGCCGGGCCCGCCGCCGCGGGCTGGGCGCTGGCCGCCGCGGCCCTGACCGCGGTGGGCGACGCCGTCGTCGTGCGCGCCCGCGGCGGCGCGCTCGCCACGGCGCTGGGCGTGCACGGGCTGACCGCCGCGGTGCTGGTGGCCGCGGGCCTCGTCCTGGCCCTGGGCTGAGGGTCGCGCCCCGGCCGGCGCACCCCCCGGCCGGCGCACCCCCCGGCGCGGCCCGGCCCGACGACGACGCCGCCCGGGAGGTGACCACCCCCTGACCGGCGCGCCCGGGTGCGGCAGGGTGGTCCCGTGAGCGACGCACCGCGGCGGTTCGGGGTCCTGGGCACCGGTCACTGGGCCGCGACGTGCCACGGCGCGGCGCTGGCCGCGCACCCGGACGTGGAGCTGGTCGGCTTCGCCGGGCGCGACCCCGCGCGCGCGGCCGAGGTGGCCGCGCGCGTGGGCGGGCGCGCCTTCGCCTCCCCGGACGAGCTGATCGACGCGGTGGACGCGGTGACCCTGGCGCTGCCCCCGCACGTGCAGGCGCCGCTGGCCGCGCGCGCCGCCCGCGCCGGGCGGCACGTGCTGCTGGAGAAGCCGCTGGCGCTCGACCTCGCCGCGGCCGACGACGTGGTGGCGGCCGTGCGCGAGGGCGCGGTGGCCGCCGTGGTGCACACCACCTACCTCTTCCACCCGGAGGTCACCGGGTGGCTGGAGCACCTGGGCGCGCTGGCCGCCGAGCACGGCCCGTGGGAGGGGGCGCTCGCCCGCTGGGCCGGCACGATCGACGCGCCGGGCAACCCCTACGGGGCCTCGGCGTGGCGGCGCGAGAGCGGCGGGCTGTGGGACACCGGCCCGCACGCGCTGTCGGTGCTGGGCGCGCTGCTGCCGCCGGTGGAGCGCGTCAGCGCCGGGCGCGGGGTGCGCGACGCGGTGAACGTCGCGCTCGAGCACGCCGGCGGGGCGGGCAGCGCGCTGTCGCTGACGCTGACCGCCCCGGCCGGCGCGGGCGGCTCGTTCGCCACGGTGTGGGGCCCGGGCGGGCGCCACGACCTGCCGCGCTTCCACGGCACCGTGCAGGAGGGCTTCCGCCGGGCCGTGGACCGGCTGCGCACCAGCGCCGCCACGGGCGAGCCGGACCCGGCCGGCGCGGCCGCCGGGCGCGAGGCGGTGGCGGTGCTGGCCGCGGTCGAGGCGCACCTGGCGCGCCCGCCGGCCGAGCGCACCACGGCCGTGGCGCGCCGCTGACGCCCGCCCCCGGCGCCCGGCGCCTGACGCCCGGCGCCTGACGCCCGGCGCTGACGCCCGGCGCCCGGTTAGTCCCGCCGGTCGCGCTCCCCGGCGTCCCCGGTCCCGTCCGCGTCCCCGTGTCCCCCGGCAGCCTCGCGCTCGCGCGCCTCGCGGCGGGCGCGCTCCTCGGCGCGGTCCTCCGCCGCCAGGCGGGCGCGCTGGTCCACCCCGCGCACGCGCCGGGCCATGCTGCGCCCGAGGAGGTACAGCGCCAGCGCCAGCCCGAACAGGGCCAGGAAGCCGCCCAGGCCGGGGGTGACGAGGTCGGCGTCCACCGTCGGCTGCGGCGTGCCGGTGGCCGTGCCGGTGCCGGAGGTGGACGTGGTGGGGGTGGGTGCGGCCGACCCGGTGGCGCTCACGCGCGCAGCCCGGCGAACAGGTCGTCCTCGGGCAGCTCGGTGGGCACGTGCGAGACGGCCAGGTGGTAGTCCTCGGTGGGCCACAGCTCGCGCTGCAGCTCGTTGGGCACGCCGAAGAAGAAGCCGTCGGGGTCGATCTGGGTGGCGTGCGCGAGCAGGGCGCGGTCGCGCACGTCGAAGAAGTCGGCGCACTCCACGCGCGTGGTGACCTCCAGCTCCACGCGCCTCGGGGCGTCGGGGTCCTCCTCCATCTTCCGCGCGCGCTCGATCCACTCCCCGTACGGGGACTCCTTGCCCTGCGCCAGCAGCGCCTCGTGGAAGGCGGTCATGCGCTTCCGCGAGAAGGAGGCGTGGTAGTAGAGCTTGGAGGTGCGCCACGCCTCGCCGGCCAGCGGGAAGCGCCCCGGGTCGGCGGCGGCGTCGAAGGCCGCCCGCGAGACGGTGTGGCACATGATGTGGTCCGGGTGGGGGTAGCCGCCGGACTCGTCGTAGGTGGTCATCACGTGCGGGCGGAACTCGCGCACGACGTGCACGAGCGCGTTGACGGTCAGCTCCTCCGGCTCCAGCGCGAAGCAGCCCGCCGGCAGCGGCGGCGGCGGGTCGCCCTCGGGCAGGCCGGAGTCGACGTAGCCGAGCCAGCGGTGCCGCACGCCCAGCACGCGGGCGGCCTCGGCCATCTCCCGGCGCCGGTACTCGGCCATGTCGCGCAGCATCCGCGCGTCGCCCTGCAGGCGCGGGTTGAGCACGTCGCCGCGCTCACCGCCGGTGCACGAGACGACGAGGACCTCCACGCCCTCGGCCGCGTAGCGCGCCATCGAGGCGGCGCCCTTGCTCGACTCGTCGTCCGGGTGCGCGTGCACGGCCATCAGCCGCAGCGTCTCCGCCACTGGGCGTCCTCCTCCTGCTCCCCCGCGCCCGCGGGCCCGCCGGCGGCGGGTGCGACCATCGGGGCACGTCCTCGCCCCATCCTGACCGACGGGCCCGCGCCCGCGAGAACCGGGAGCCCCCCGTGCCCAGCCGCACCCCCCTCGACCCGCTCGCCGAGCGCTACGGGCACCGCCGGCGCGCGCAGCGCCCGTGGTACCGCCGGCCGCTGCCGCTGGCCGCGGCGGTGCTCGGCGCGCTGCTCGTGCTGGCCTACGGGGTGTGGGTGTCGGTGGCGCAGTCGCGCGGGCCGGCGTTCACCGGCATCGGCTACCGGGTGCTCGACGACCGCACCGCGGAGGTCACCTTCGCCGTCACGCGCGAGCCGGGCACGGCGGTGACCTGCGCGGTGCACGCGCTGGACGCGGCCTCGGCGGAGGTGGGGCTGGTGCAGGTGCGGGTGCCCCCCGCCGGGGAGCGCACCGTGCAGCTGACGGTGCCGGTGCGCACGACCACCCGGGCCACCACCGCGCTGGTCGAGTCGTGCTCGGCGGTGGAGGGCTGAGCCCGGGAGGGCTACCGTGGTGCGTTCGAGTCGTCCGCCCCCCGCGACCGGGGGGCCGGGCGACTCGGTGTTTCAGGGGGCGGGGCCGAGGCCGCGCCCGTGGGAGTGCGACGAGGAGCGAGACCGTGACCGAGACGACCAGCGACGGCGTCACCTGGCTGACCCGGGACGCCTACGACCGGCTGAAGGCCGAGTACGAGCACCTCTCCGGCCCGGGCCGCACCGAGCTCGCCAAGCGCATCGAGCAGGCGCGCGAGGAGGGCGACCTCAAGGAGAACGCCGGCTACCACGCCGCCAAGGAGGAGCAGGGCAAGCAGGAGCTGCGCATCCGCCAGCTGCGCCGGCTGCTGGAGACGGCGAAGGTCGGCGAGGCCTCGGCCTCCGGCGAGGTCGCGCTCGGCTCCGTCGTCGAGGTGGAGCTGGCGGGCGAGCGGATGGAGTTCGTGCTCGGCAGCCGCGAGGTCGGCGACGCCGGCGGCCTGGACGTCTACAGCGAGCGCTCGCCCCTGGGCGCGGCCGTGCTGGGCCGGGTGCCGGGCGACGAGGTCTCCTACACCGCGCCCAACGGCCGGCAGATCGCCGTGAAGGTGCTGGGCGTGCGCCCCTTCACCGGCTGACCCGGCTGACCCGGCTGACCCGGCCGACCCGGGGCGACGGCGCGCGGGCGCCCGGGCACCCCCCGGTGCCAGGGCGCCCGCCGCGCGTCAGCGCTGCACCTGCGGCGCCCCCCCGGGCCCGGCGTCGCGCCCGGCGTCGGGCCCGGCGTCGTGGCCGGCGTCGGGCCCGGCGTCGGGCCCGGCGTCGTGCGGCGCGGGGGTGTCCGGGGCCAGCGGGGCGTCGGACTCCTCGATCTCGGCCACCTCGGGGGTGCGGGCCCCGCCGCGCGCCAGGGCGCCGACGCCGGTGTTGAGCACCGCCACCAGCGGCACGGCGAACAGGGCGCCGACGATGCCGAAGACGGTGGCGCCGCCGGCCACGGCGAGGATGACGGCCAGCGGGTGCACCGCCACGGCCCGGCCCATGAGGAACGGCTGCAGCACGTGGCTCTCCAGCTGCTGCACCGCGATGACGACGCCGAGCATGATCAGGGCCGTGACGGGCCCCTGCGCGACCAGCGCGACGAGCACCGCCACCGCGCCGGACAGCAGCGCGCCGACGATGGGGATGAACGCGCCGAGGAAGACCAGCAGGCCCAGCGGCACGGCCAGCGGCACCTGCAGGACGGCCGCGCCGATCGCCACGCCGGTGCCGTCGGCCACGGCGACGACGATCGTGGCGCGCATGTAGTGCGTCAGCGTCACCCAGGACTGCCGCGCGGCGTCGTCGAGGGGCTCGCGCGCCGGGCGCGGGAACAGGTGCAGCAGCCACGCCCAGATCCGCCGGCCCTCCAGCAGGTAGAAGAAGGACGCGAACAGGGCGATGAAGAAGCCGGCGACGACGTGCCCGGCGGCGGTGACCACGCCGGTGGCGCTGGAGACGATGGTGTCGCGGTTGGCCGCCAGCGCGTCCTGCGCCTGGTCGACGTAGCCGGACAGCGCGGCGGAGGAGACCTGCAGCGGCCCCTCGGCCAGCCACCGCTCGACCTCGTCGACGCCCTGGCTGGCGGAGTCGGACAGCTCGCCGAAGCCGTCGGCGGCGCGGGTGCCGATGAGGGCGATCAGGCCGGAGACGACCGCGAGCGCCAGCAGCATCGTCAGCGCGGTGGCCAGCGCCCGCGGCACCCCGCGCGCGTGGCCCCACTGCACCGCGGGCTCGAGCAGCGCGGCGATCAGCAGCGCCACCAGGACGGGCACGAGGACCTCGGACAGGAAGCTGAGCCCGTACGCGGCGATCACCACGGCCGCGGTGATCGCCACGACGCGCCAGGACCACTCCGCGGCGGTGCGCACCGCGGGGCTGACGTAGGGGTGGTGCGGCCGCGGGTGCAGGGCGTCGGCCGGCTCCGCGGCCGGCTCGCGCCGCGGGCCGGCCGCGACGCCGGGGCGCGGCTCGGGACGCGGCTCGGACCGCGGCTCGGACCGCGGCTCGGCGCGGCGCCGGGCGAGGCGCTCGGTGCGGCTGTGCGGCATGGCCACCATCGTGCTCCGCGGCGGCGGTGGCGGCGCGGCGGGACGGTGACGACCCCGGGGGGGTGTGGTGGGCGGCGAACGGACGTAGGTTCGGCGCGTGAGCAACCGCGACGCCACCGCGACGACCGCCACCCTCCCCCTCGAACCGCCGGCCGGCCTGCCGCGCACGCTCGGCGAGCTGCGCGCCTCCGGGCACGAGCACCTGAGCGTCAAGGCCGAGCTGCGCCGCAACCTGCTGGAGCGCATGCGCTCCGGCGAGGACCGCTTCCCCGGCGTCCTGGGCTACGAGGACACCGTCGCCCCGGAGCTGGAGCGCGCGCTGCTGGCCGGGCACGACGTGGTGCTGCTCGGCGAGCGCGGCCAGGGGAAGACGCGCCTGCTGCGCTCGCTGGTGGGCCTGCTCGACGAGTGGACGCCGGTGATCGAGGGCAGCGAGCTCAACGAGCACCCCTACGCGCCCCTGACGCCCGCCTCGCGCCGGCGGGTGGTGGCCGAGGGCGACGCGCTGCCGGTGGCGTGGCTGCACCGCTCGCTGCGCTACGGCGAGAAGCTGGCCACCCCGGACACCTCCGTGGGCGACCTGATCGGCGACGTGGACCCAGTCAAGGTCGCCGAGGGCCGGGCGCTCGGCGACCCGGAGACGATCCACTTCGGCCTGGTGCCGCGCACCAACCGCGGCGTCTTCGCGATCAACGAGTTGCCCGACCTCGCCGAGCGCATCCAGGTCTCGCTGCTCAACGTCCTGGAGGAGCGCGACATCCAGGTGCGCGGCTACCAGCTGCGCCTGCCGCTGGACCTGCTGCTGGTGGCCAGCGCCAACCCGGAGGACTACACCAACCGCGGGCGGATCATCACCCCGCTCAAGGACCGCTTCGGCGCGGAGATCCGCACCCACTACCCGCTCGAGGTCGAGCTGGAGGTGGACCTGGTGCGCCAGGAGGCCGCCACGGTCGCCGAGGTCCCCGAGCACCTGCTGGAGGTGCTGGCGCGCTTCACCCGCGCCGTGCGCGAGTCGCCGGCGGTGGACCCCGCCTCGGGCGTCTCGGCGCGCTTCTCCATCGCGGCGGCCGAGACGGTGGCGGCCGCGGCGCTGCGCCGCTCGGCGCTGGCCGCCGAGGACGGCGCGCCGGTGGCGCGCGTGGGCGACCTGCACACGGTGGTCAGCGTGCTGGCGGGCAAGGTGGAGTTCGAGCAGGGCGAGGAGGGGCGCGAGACGGAGGTCCTGGAGCACCTGCTGCGCACCGCGGTGGCCGAGACGTACCGCGCCCGCCTGGGCGGGGCGGAGCTGTCCGGCTTCAGCGCGCTGGTCACCGACGGGCGCACGGTGGAGACCGGCGACCTCGTGCCGGCGCGGCAGCTGCTGGAGCAGGTGGGCACCGTGCCGGGCCTGGCGCAGGTGCTCGAGCGCCTGGACCTGGGCGACGAGCCCACGCCGGGGCGCGCCGCCGCGGGCGTGGAGTTCGTGCTGGAGTCGCTGCACCTGACGCGCCGGCTGGACAAGGTCGTGCTGGAGGACGGGCGCACGGTCTACGGCGCCTGACGCGCCGCGCCGGCGGGCGGGAGGGGGCCGCCGCGCTTGGGCGGCTTGCCCCGCCAGCGCAGCGACCGCGCGTCCAGCTCGCGCAGCAGCGGGTCGCCCTCGGCCAGCAGCCGCTCGCCGGCGGCGACGGCGTGAGCGAGCTGCGCGTCGTCGAGCTGGCGGTGCGCGGCGCCGGCGCGCCGGTCCAGCACGTCGTACCAGCACGCGCCCACGGCGTCGTCGAGCAGCACGCGCGCGAAGCAGTGGTCGGCGCGCAGCACCCAGCGCCCGCGCGCGGCCGCCGCGGGCAGCTCGCGTCCGACCAGCTCGCGGTAGCGCTCGAGCAGCTGCGCGCGCTCGTCACCGCCCGCCGCGCCCGTCACCCGGGCACGGTAGCGCCGCCGGCCGGCGGGCGCGCCCGCCAGGATGGTGCCGTGCTGCACCTGCGCGTCGTCTGCCCGGCCCCCTCCACGCCCGCGGTGCTGGAGGTGCTGCGCGCCGAGCCGGGCGCGGCGAACGTCACCGTCCACGTCGGCACGGTGGTGCAGCCGCCGGGCGACCTCGTCGAGGCGGACGTGGCGCGCGAGGCGGTCGACGCGGTGCTGCGGCGCCTGCGCGGGCTCGGCGTCCTCGAGCACGGCTCGCTGGTGCTCGAGCCGATCGACACGGCGCTGGGCGCGGAGGTGGAGCGCGCCGAGCGCGACGCCCCCGGCCAGGGCGACGACGCGCTCGTGTGGGACCAGCTCGTGAAGGCCGCCGACGGCGGGACGACCAGCTCGGCGGCGTTCTACTCCTTCCTCGTGCTGGCCACCCTCATCGCGGGGGTGGGGCTGCTGACGGACAGCACGGTGCTCATCGTCGGGGCGATGGTGCTCGGCCCGGAGTTCGGGCCGCTGGCGGCGCTGGCCGTCGCGGTGGTGCGCCGGCGCCGGGACCTGGTGCCCGGGCCGCTGCGCGCCCTGGGCCTGGGCTTCCCGCTGGCCATCGCGCTGACGGCCGCGGCCGTCGCCGGGCTGGACGCGGTGGGGCTGGTGCCGGAGGAGTTCGTGCAGGGGCGGCGCCCGCTGACCTCGTTCGTCGCCTCCCCGGACGCCTTCAGCGTCATCGTGGCCCTGCTGGCGGGGGTGGCGGGCACGCTGTCGCTGACCGCCGGCAAGTCCGGCCCGCTGGTGGGGGTCTTCATCAGCGTGACCACCGTGCCGGCGGCCGCCGACGTGGCCGCCGGGCTGGTCACCGGCCAGACGGGCACTGCCCTGGGCGCCGCGGTGCAGCTGGTCGTCAACCTGAGCTGCATCCTGCTCGCCGGCGTCCTGACGCTGCTGGTGCAGCGGACGTACTGGCGCAGGGTCCACCGCGACGGGCGGCCCGTGCCGGTGCGGGTGCCCTGAGGCGCCCGGCGAACAGGTCGGTCGTGGCGTTCGTGTCCAGCAGGGAAGCGCTGCCGGTCACGCCCCGCAGTCCTCACGACCCCCGGGGACCGCTCCGCCCCGGCGCTCAAAGGCGTGGTCGTCCTCCAGGTCGAAGCCGGCCAGGTCGCGGCGCAGCCCCTCAGCCAGTCCGGGACCGAGGTGGGACAGGGCCCCGGCGACCTCGTCGGCGGGCACGAAGGTGCGCGGTCCCGTGCTCGGGGGCCGGACGGGGGCGAGCGTGGCGACCGGCCTGCCGTGGCTGGTGACGGTGAACGTCTCCCCGGCCTCAACCTCCCGGATGAGCTGCGCGCAGTGGTCGCGCAGGTCGCGGACCCGGATCGTCCTCACCCCCACGAGCGTAGCCATCGGCTACGTCGTACCCGAGGGGAGCGTCCTTCGGCCGGGAGGTCCGACCGCGGGAACAGACCCGGGCGTCACCCCGTTCACCAGGTACCCCCCAGGGGTAATCGACGAGGCGAGGAGGCGGCCGTGCCCGGCTACGACGGCGAGAAGGAGCAGGTCCTCAAGCGGCTGCGCCGCGTCGAGGGGCAGGTGCGCGGCCTGCAGCGCATGGTCGAGGAGGACACCTACTGCATCGACGTGCTCACGCAGGTGTCCGCGACCACCAGGGCCCTGCAGGCCGTGGCGCTGCAGCTGCTCGACGACCACCTGGCCCACTGCGTCGTCGACGCCGCCCGCGAGGGCGGCCCGGCCGCCGAGGCCAAGGTCAAGGAGGCCTCCGACGCGATCGCCCGCCTCGTGCGCTCCTGAGGCACCCGCTCCCCCAGTACCAGCGGCACCACCCGCACCAGCACCACCGACACCAGGAGGAACCGTGAGCCAGCAGTCCTACGAGATCACCGGCATGACGTGCCAGCACTGCGTGAGCGCGGTGCGCAGCGAGGTCGGCGCGATCGAGGGCGTCACCTCCGTGGACGTCGACCTCGTCGCCGGCGGCACCTCCACCGTGACCGTCGTCTCGGAGGCGCCGCTGGAGGAGGCGGCCGTGGCCGCCGCCGTGGACGAGGCCGGCTACGAGCTCGCCGGCAGGCGGCCGTGACGCCCGAGCAGCCCGGCGCACCCGACGTGACGGCCGCGAGCGGCGCGGCGGCGGCGCTGCGCACGGTCGAGCTGGAGATCGGCGGCATGACGTGCGCCTCGTGCGCGGCCCGGGTGGAGAAGAAGCTCAACCGGATGCCGGGCGTGGAGGCCAGCGTCAACTACGCCACCGAGAGGGCGCGCGTGGCGCTGCCCGAGGGCACCGGCGTCGCCGAGGCCATCGCCGTCGTGGAGGCCACCGGCTACACCGCCGCGCTGCCGCCCGCGCCGCGGCCCGAGCCCGCCGCCGCACCCGCCGACGGCGGCACCGGTCAGCCCGGGCAGCCCGGGCAGCCCGGGCGGGCGCAGGACCCGCGCACCGCGGCGCTGCGCCAGCGCGTGCTGGTCTCGACCGCGCTGACCGTGCCGGTGCTGCTGCTGTCGATGGTGCCCGCGCTGCAGTTCGCGAACTGGCAGTGGCTGGCCCTGACGCTGGCCTCCCCCGTCGCCGTCTGGGGCGCCTGGCCCTTCCACCGCGCGGCGTTCACGAACGCCCGGCACGGCGCCGCGACGATGGACACCCTCGTCAGCCTCGGCGTGCTCGCCGCGTTCGGCTGGTCGCTGTACGCGCTCTTCCTCGGCCACGCCGGGGCGCCGGGCATGCGCATGGGGTTCACGCTGCTGCCCGCGCGCGGCGACGGCGCCGGGGAGCTGTACCTGGAGGTCGCCTCCGCGGTGACCGTCTTCCTCCTCACCGGCCGCTACCTGGAGGCGCGCGCCAAGCGCCGCTCCGGCGAGGCCCTGCGCGCCCTGCTGGAGCTGGGCGCCAAGGACGTCGCGGTGCTGCGCGGCGGGCGCGAGGAGCGCGTGCCGGTGGCCGCCCTGGCCGTGGGCGACGAGTTCGTCGTGCGCCCCGGGGAGAAGATCGCCACCGACGGCGTCGTCGTCGAGGGCTCCGGCGCGGTGGACGCCGCGCTGCTGACCGGCGAGGCCGTGCCCGTGGAGGTCGGCGCCGGCGACGCCGTCACCGGCGCCACCGTCAACGCCGGCGGGCGCCTGGTCGTGCGCGCCACCTCCGTCGGCGACGGCACCCGGCTGGCGCAGATGGCCCGCGTGGTCCACGACGCCCAGTCCGGCAAGGCCGCCGTCCAGCGCCTGGCCGACCGCGTCTCCGCCGTCTTCGTGCCCGTCGTTCTCGTGATCGCCCTGGCCACCCTCGCCGGCTGGCTGCTCACCGGGCACGGCGCCGAGGCCGCGTCCACCGCCGCCGTCGCCGTGCTCGTCATCGCGTGCCCGTGCGCGCTGGGCCTGGCCACCCCCACGGCCCTGCTCGTGGGCACCGGCCGCGGCGCCCAGCTCGGCGTGCTCATCAAGGGCCCGGAGGTGCTGGAGTCCACCCGCCGGGTCGACACCGTCGTGCTCGACAAGACCGGCACCGTCACCACCGGCCGGATGGCGCTGGTCTCCGCGCACCCGGCCCACGGCGTGGACGAGGCCGAGCTGCTGCGCCTGGCCGGCGCGCTGGAGGACGCCTCCGAGCACCCCGTCGCGAAGGCCGTCGCCGCGGCCGCCCGCGCGCGCGGGGCCGCGCTGCCCGCGGTGGACGGCTTCACCTCCACCGGCGGCCTCGGCGTGGCCGGCGTCGTGGACGGGCGCGCCGTCGCCGCCGGGCGCGCCTCCTGGCTGCAGGAGCAGTGGGCCCAGCCCCTGCCGCCCGAGCTGGCCGCCGCCCGCGAGGAGGCCGAGGCCGCCGGGCGCACCGCCGTCGCCGTCGGCTGGGACGGCGCCGCGCGCGGCCTGCTCGTCGTGGCCGACGCCGTGCGCCCCACCAGCGCCGCCGCCGTGGCGCACCTGCGCCGCCTGGGGCTGCGCCCGGTGCTGCTCACCGGCGACAACGCCCGCGCCGCCCGCGCCGTCGCCGCCGCCGTGGGCGTGGACGAGGTGGTGGCCGAGGTCCTGCCCGAGGGCAAGGTCGACGTGGTGCGCCGCCTGCAGTCGCAGGGCCGCGCCGTCGCCGTCGTCGGCGACGGCGTCAACGACGCCCCCGCCCTGGCCGCCGCCGACCTCGGCATCGCGGTGGGCACCGGCGCCGACGTCGCCGCGCACGCCGCCGACCTGACCCTCGTGCGCGACGACCTGCTCGCCGCCGTCGACGCCCTGCGCCTGTCCCGGGCGACGCTGCGCACCATCCGCACCAACCTGTTCTGGGCGTTCGCCTACAACGTGGCGGCCATCCCGCTGGCCGTCGCGGGGCTGCTCAACCCGCTCGTCGCGGGGCTGGCCATGGCGCTGTCGTCGCTGTTCGTCGTGACGAACAGCCTGCGGCTGCGGCGCTTCCGGGGGACGGCCGCCTGAGGACCGGCCCGGGCCCGTGGGGTCGGGGCCGCTCGGTCGGGTCTTCGCCCGGGCGACGGGGTGGTCCTCCGCCGGGCTCTCCGCCCGCTGCTGCCCACCTCGGCCCACCTCGGCGCGCGGGGCGGGCTCCGGACGCCCGGCTGCGGACCACCCCGCCACCCTCCAGTCCCACCAGCCGTCGGGGACGGCGAGCGGGAACCGCGCGCTCATCGCCGGCGGCCCGGTGAGGTGCGGCCGGACGGCGGGGGGTGCGCAGGCCGGCGTCCGGAGCCCGCCCTCCCCCGCCCGGGTGGGGCGGTGCCGCCCCGTCGCGGGCGGAGAGCCGGCCGGAGCACCCCCCGACGGCCTCCCGGCCCAGCCACGCGCGACGCACCCCGACCACGCGCGACGGACCCCGAGCGCGGAGGGCGTGGCGCGCGGGACGCCGCGGACGTAGCGTCGCGCCATGAGCGATGCGCGGAGCAGGTCCTGGGCGCGGCGGCGCGGTGGGCGCTACCGCTACGGCGAGTGGGCCGGCGGACCGGACCCGCTCGCCGCGCCCTACGACGTGCGCGCCGCGGTGGACCGCGTGGGCCAGGAGGTGCTGCGCGGCGGCTCGCTGCGCGAGGCGCTGCGCGACATGGTGCGCCACGGCCCCGACGGCCGCTCCGGGCTGGAGGAGCTGCGCGCCCGCGCCGCCCGGCTGCGCCGCGAGGCCGCCCGGCGCGGCGACCTCGACGGGGCCCTGACGAAGGCGCGCGCCCAGCTGGACCAGGCGCTGGCCGCCGAGCGCGAGGAGCTGGCCGCCCGCACCGGCGACGACCCGCGCGCCGACGACGCCCGCTTCGCCGAGGCGCGCCTGGACGCCCTGCCGCGCTCGACCGCCCAGGCCGTGCGCGACCTGCAGGACTACGACTGGGCCTCGGAGCAGGCCCGGCAGCAGTACCAGCAGATCCTCGACGGGCTGCGCGACGACGTCCTGGACCAGCAGTTCCGCGGCATGAAGCAGGCCCTGCAGGGCGGCGACCCCGCGGCGCTGCAGGCGATGAAGGACATGGTCTCCGACCTCAACGACCTGCTGGGCAAGCGCGCCCGCGGTGAGGACACCCAGGAGGACTTCGAGGAGTTCAAGGCCAAGCACGGCGACCTGCTCGGCGAGGACGGCGCGCAGGCGCAGGACCTCGACGAGCTCGTCGACGCCCTGGCCCGCCGGGCCGCGGCCGCCTCGCGCCTGATGCGCTCGCTCTCGCCGCAGCAGCGCGCGGAGCTGTCCGAGCTGGTGCAGCAGGCCTTCGGCGACGACCTGGACCTGCAGGCGCAGATGGCGCAGCTCTCGGACAACCTGCGCGCGCTGCGCCCCGACCTGGACTCCACCACCGGCGAGCGGGTGCGCGGCGCGCGCGGCAGCGAGCCCCTCGGCTACGGCGAGGCCGCCGACGCCCTGCAGGACATCTCCGAGCTGGACGACCTGCTGGACTCCCTGGGCCAGGAGCACCCCGGCGCCACCCTCGACGACGTCGACGTCGACGCCCTGGAGCGCCAGCTCGGCCGCGGCGCCGCCGACGACCTGCGCCGGCTGCGCGAGCTGGAGCGCGAGCTGCAGCGCCAGGGGTGGCTGACGCGCTCCGGGCAGGGCCTGACCCTCTCCCCCAAGGCGCTGCGCCGCCTGGGGCAGACGGCGCTGCGCGAGGTCCTCGACCGCGTGGCCGCCACCGGCCGCGGCGACCACGACGACTCCAGCGCCGGCGCGGGCGGCGAGGCCACCGGCGCCACCCGCCGCTGGCAGTTCGGCGACGAGCAGCCCCTGGACGTGGTGCGCACCGTCTCCAACGCGCTGCGGCGCACCCGCCCCGAGCCGGGCGGGCGCGTGCGGCTGAGCTGGGAGGACTTCGAGGTCGTCGAGACCGAGCGGCACTCCTCCGCGGCCGTGGCGCTGTGCGTGGACCTGTCGTTCTCCATGGCCGCCGAGGGCCGCTGGGGGCCGATGAAGGAGACCGCCCTGGCCCTGAGCCACCTGGTCTCCACGAAGTTCCCCGGCGACGCCCTGCAGATCATCGGCTTCGGCCTGCACGCGGCCCCCATGTCGCTGACGGAGCTCGCCGAGGTCGAACCGGACTTCGTGCAGGGCACGAACCTCCAGCACGCCCTCAGCCTCGCCCGCCGCCACCTGCGCCGGCACCCCGACGCCGAACCGGTCGTGCTCGTCATCACCGACGGCGAGCCCACCGCCCACCTCGACGACAGCGGCGGCACCCCCGAGGCGGTCTTCCAGTGGCCGCCGACGTCCGCCACGATCCGCGCCACCGTCACCGAGGTGGACCACCTCACCCGCTTCGGCGCCACCATCAACCTGTTCATGCTCGGCGAGGACCCGGGCCTGCGCCGCTTCGTCGAGGCCGTCGCCCGCCGCAACGGCGGCCGGGTGCTCAGCCCCAGCCCGCAGCGCCTCGGGCAGTTCGTCGTCGACGACTACCTGCGCTCGCGCTCGGGACGCTCCTCGCGGCGGCGCGCTTCGTAGGAGTTCGTGGCCGGGTTCCGGCCCGCGGTCGAGTTTCGATCCGAGTCGGGTTCCGGCCCGGGCGTCGGGGAGGTCCTCCGCCGGGCTCTCCGCCCGCTCCTCCCAGCTCGAGCCCACCTGGGCGGTGGAGGGCGGGCTCCGGACGCCCGGCTGCGGACCACCCCGCCACCCTCCAGTCCTACCAGCCGCTCGTGGCCGAACCCCTGCGCCGCCCCGCGCCGCCCCACCGCGCCCGGTGACGTGCAGCCGGACGGCGGGGGGTGCGCAGGCCGGCGTCCGGAGCCCGCCCCGCGCGGCCGGGCGAGGTGGTGCCGCCCCGTCGCGGGCAGAGAGCCGGCCGGAGCACCCCCCGACGGCCTCCCAGCCCAGCCACGCGCGACGCACCCCGACCACGGGCACGAGTTCACGGGCGCTCAGGCGAACGCCGCCCGCACCACGTCGAGCACCGCGCCCATCGCCGCGAGCCCGCCCTCCTCGTCGGCGGCCGTCGCCGTCGGCAGCGCCGTCACCGCGACCGTCACCGCGGCGCCGTCGTCGGTGGCGCCCCCGCGCGTCTCGAAACCGGGGATGTCCCCGCCGTGGCCCCACAGCAGGCGCCCGTCGGGCAGCGGGGAGCTGGACAGCCCCAAGCCGTAGCGCGAACCGTCCCACAGGTCCGGTGCGGGCACGGTGGTGCGCGCCTGCTCCAGCTGCTGCGCGGAGAACAGCTCCCCGCGCAGCAGGGCGAGCGTGAAGGCGTTCAGGTCGCTGGGCGTGGCCACGACCGCGCCGGCCGCCCACCCCCAGGAGGGGTCCAGCAGGGTCAGCTCGCGCCACGGCTGCGCGGAGCTGTCGCGGTGGAACGCGACCGGGTGGGGCCCGCGGAAACCCTGCTCGCCCGGCTGCGGGAAGAACGTCCCGCGCAGGCCGAGGGGCTCGGTGATGCGGGTGCGCACCAGTTCCGCCAGGGGCCGGCGGGCGACGCGCTGCACGAGCAGGCCCGCCACGACGTAGCCGGTGTTGCTGTACAGCCACGCCTGACCCGGTGCCCCGGTGGCGGGCACGTCGCGCACCAGGTCGAGCAGTTCGCGCGGGTCGTAGTAGCGCTCGCGCAGCAGGGACCAGTCGGAGGTGCCGAACTCGGAGGTGTAGTTGGGCAGGCCGCTGGTGTGCTGCAGCACCTGGCGCACGGTGATGTCGCGCCCGTCGCCGGCGGGCCCGCGCAGCAGCCCGGGCAGGTGCGTCTCGACGGGTTCGTCGAGGACCACCAGGCCCTCGTCGACGAGCTGCAGGACGAGGGCGGCCACGTACGTCTTCGTGTTGCTGCCCACCCGCACCCGGCCGTCGAGCGGGACGGGCGCGCCGCTGGTCGCGGTGAGGTCGTGCACGCGCCCGTCGGGATCGCGCACGCTGGCCAGCGCCGAGGGGAACCCGACGCCGTGCACGAGGTGGTCCAGGTGCTCCTGCAGCGGGTGCGGGCGACGCCGCCGGTGCGCCTGCGCGGGCGGCGCGGTGGCGACGGCCCCGGCGCCCAGGGCGGCACCCCCGAGGGCGCTGAGCACGGAACGGCGGGACGGGGCGAGGGTGCTGGACACGCGAACTCCTGGTGTCGTCGGTTCCTGACGACACCCATCCGACCTGCTCGCGGCCCCCCGCCCCAGGGAGGCAGCCGGTGTCCTCCCCCGGGGGTTCTCCCCACCCCGTCAAGGTCCGCCCGGTCGGGTTCACCCGGTCGGGTTCACCCGGTCGGGTTCACCCGGTCGGGTTCACGGCCGGGCGTCGGGGCGGTCCTCCGCCGGGCTCTCCGCCCGCTCCTGCCAGCGGCACGTCACCCCGGCGGCACGGGGCGGGCTCCGGACGCCCGGCTGCGGACCACCCCGCCACCCTCCGAGCCCACCAGGCACCCACGACCGGAACCCGCGCCGCCGCGCCGCGCTCCGGTGACGCGCGCCCGGGCGGCGGGGGGTGCGCAGCCGGGCGTCCGGAGCCCGCCCTCTGCTGCCCACCCGGAGCGGTGCTGCCAGCGGCGGGCGGAGAGCCCGGCGGAGCACCCCCCGACGGCCTGCCAGCCCGACCACGCGCGACACACCCCGGCCACGGGCACGCCTCCCAGCACGTGGGAACGGGCGAGCGCCTCAGCCCAGGGCGGTGGCGAGGTCGGCGATCAGGTCGTCGGCGTCCTCCAGGCCGACGGACAGGCGCACCAGGTCGTCGGGGACCTCCAGCAGGGAGCCGGCGACGGAGGCGTGGGTCATGCGGCCGGGGTGCTCGACGAGGGACTCCACGCCGCCGAGGGACTCCGCGAGGGTGAACAGCTCCGTCTTCGCGCACACGGCCAGGGCGTCGTCGACGCTGGCGGTGCGGAAGGAGATCATCCCGCCGAAGCGGCGCATCTGCTTCGCGGCGACGTCGTGGTTGCGGAACTCCGGCAGGCCCGGGTAGAGCACCTTCGTCACGCGCGGGTGCGACTGCAGGAACTCCACGACGCGCTCGGCGTTGTCGCAGTGGCGCTCCATGCGCACCGCGAGGGTCTTCAGGCCGCGCTGGACCAACCAGGAGTCGAAGGCGCCGGGCACGGCGCCCATGGCGTTCTGGTGGAAGGCGATGCGGGCGGAGAGGGTGCCGCCGCGGCCGTCGTCGCCGTCGCGCACGACGACGACGCCGCCGACGACGTCGGAGTGGCCGCCGGCGTACTTGGTGGTGGAGTGCACGACGAGGTCGGCGCCCAGCAGCAGCGGGGTCTGCAGGTACGGGGAGGCGAAGGTGTTGTCCACGACGAGCAGCGCGCCGGCGGCGTGGGCGACCTCGGCGATGGCGGCGATGTCGCCGATCGTCAGCAGCGGGTTGGTGGGCGTCTCCAGCCACACCAGGCGGGTGGTGCCCGGGCGCACGGCCGCGCGCACGGCGTCGAGGTCGGCGAGGTCGACGGGGGTGTGCTCCACGCCCCACGGCTCGAAGACCTTCTTCACCAGCCGGTAGGTGCCGCCGTAGGCGTCGTCGGGGAAGACGACGTGGTCGCCGGGCACCAGCAGGGCGCGCAGCACGGCGTCCTCGGCGGCCAGGCCCGAGGCGAAGGCCCACGCCCCGTCGCCCTGCTCCAGGGAGGCGAACTGCACCTCCAGCGAGGTGCGGGTGGGGTTGCCGGAGCGGGAGTACTCGTAGCCGGTGCCCAGGCCGGTGCGCATCCCGCCGACGCCGTCCTGCTTGTACGTGGACGTCTGGTAGATCGGCGTCACCACGGCGCCGGTGGCCGGGTCGGCGTCCTGGCCGGCGTGCAGGGCGCGGGTGGAGAAGCCGGGCGGGCGCGCACCGGGACCGGGGGTGCTGTCGTCAGTCGTCACGGGCGGCGAGCCTACGCCGCGCCCGCCGGGCGGGCCCGGGCGGCGGCGGGCGGCGGGGAACGCACGGGGCCCGCGCGTGGTTGAGGGGAGTACCACGAGGGAGGAGCGCTCAGTGCTTTTCGGCAACCCGTACAAGACCCGCATGGTGACCGCGGAGGAGGCCCTGCCGGGCTCGCCGGCCCGCCGCTTCGAGGTCCCGGCCGTGCACGCCGTGCTCGGCACGCCGCTGGAGGGCCCCTGGCCCGAGGGCACCGAGGTGATCTCGTTCGCCATGGGCTGCTTCTGGGGCGCGGAGCGGATCTTCTGGCGCCAGCCGGGGGTGGTGACCACCGCGGCCGGCTACCAGGGCGGCTTCACGCCGAACCCGACGTACGAGGAGTCGGTGACCGGCCGCACCGGCCACGCCGAGACGGTCCTGGTCGCCTACGACCCGGCCGTGACGAGCCCGGAGCAGCTGCTGAAGGTCTTCTGGGAGAACCACGACCCCACGCAGGGCTTCCGGCAGGGCAACGACCGCGGCACCGAGTACCGCTCGGCGGTCTACACCACGACCCCCGAGCAGCTCGAGGCCGTGCGGCGCACCCGCGAGACGTTCCAGCGCGAGCTGACCGAGCACGGCCACGGCGAGATCACCACCGAGGTCCGCCCGGCGAGCGAGGCGGGCACGTTCTGGTACGCCGAGGACTACCACCAGCAGTACCTGCACAAGGTGCCCAACGGGTACTGCAACCACGGCCCCAACGGGCTGACCTGCCAGATCGGCCTGGTCGGCAGCGCGGACTGAACCGGTTCCGCCCGTCCCGCGGGGGGGGGGGGGGGGGGGGGGGGGGGGGGGGGGGGGGGGGGGGGGGGGGGGGGGGGGGGGGGGGGGGGGGGGGGGGGGGGGGGGGGGGGGGGGGGGGGGGG
>NZ_JBJLRD010000058.1:0-24700 GCF_050871305.1 Kineococcus gypseus
CGCGCGGAGCGCCCCGCCGCGCCCCCCCCGCCCCCCCCCCCCCCCCCCCCCCCCCCCCCCCCCCCCCCCCGCCCCCCCCCCCCCCCGCCCCCCCCCCCCCCCCCCCCCACGACCCCGTGCCTCAGGCGCCCAGGCGCGAGCGCACCGCCGTGGACAGGCGCTTGCCGTCGGCGCGCCCGGCCACCTGCGGCTTCAGGCGCGACATGACCGCGCCCATGGCGCCCATCCCGGTCAGCCCCTCGCCGGAGGCGATGAGCACGGCCTCGTCGACGAGCGCGGTGAGCTCCTCGTCGGTCAGCGGCGTGGGCAGGTACGTCTCCACGACGCCCAGCTCGGCGCGCTCGCGCTCGGCCTGCTCGCCGCGCCCGGCGCCCTCGTACGCCTCGGCGGCCTCGCGGCGCTTCTTCGCCTCGCGCTGCAGGACCGTCACGACCTCCTCGTCGGTGAGGGTGCGCGCGGCCTTGCCGGCGACCTCCTCGCCGCGCACGGCGGTCAGCACCATCCGCAGGGTCGCCGAGCGCAGCTCGTCGCGGGCCTTCATCGCGGTGGTCAGGTCGGTCTGCAGGGTGTCCTTGAGGCTCACGCCCCCGATCCTCGCACCCGCGTCCAGCGGGTTCCCGGCGCGCGCGGCTGCCAGGATGGGCCGGTGCCGCACACCGCCCTCAGGACCGCGTCCACCCTCGCCGGGGCCGCAGCGCTCGCCGGGGCGGGGGTCCTGGCGTACGCGAGCGGCTACGCGCTGCGGGCCTTCACCCTGCGCCACGCCGTCGTGCCGGTGCTGCCGCTGGGTGCGGCGCCGCTGCGGGTGCTGCACCTGTCCGACCTGCACCTGGTGCCCTCCCAGCGCGTCAAGCGCGAGTGGGTGCGCTCCCTGGGCGACCTGGAGCCGGACCTGGTGGTCACCACGGGGGACAACATCGCCCACCACGAGGCGGTGCCGGCGCTGCTGGACGCCTACGGCCCGCTGCTGGACCGCCCCGGCGTCTTCGTGCTGGGCTCGAACGACTACTGGGCGCCGCAGCCGCGCAACTGGGGCGCGTACCTGCTCGGGCCCTCCAGCGAGCGCCGGTCCGAGGAGGGGGTGAGGCTGCCCACGGACGAGCTGGTGCGCGCCCTCACCGGCGCCGGGTGGGCGGACCTGGACAACGTCCGCACCCGCCTGCCGGTGCGCGACCTGGACGTCGAGCTCGTCGGGGTGGACGACCCGCACCTGGAGTACGACCGCTACGAGGACGTCGCCGGCCCGGCCGCGCCGGACGCGGACCTCACGGTGGGCGTCGCGCACGCCCCCTACCGGCGCACGCTGGACGCCATGACCGCCGACGGCGCCGCCCTGCTGCTGGCCGGGCACACCCACGGCGGGCAGGTGCGCCTGCCCGGCTACGGGGCGCTGGTGACCAACTGCGACCTGCCCCGCGAGCGGGCCAGCGGCCTCTCCCGCTGGTCCGCCGGCGGGCACGACGCCTGGCTGCACGTCTCCGCGGGCCTGGGCACCTCCCCGTACTCGCCCTTCCGGGTGGCGTGCCCGCCGGAGGCGACGCTGCTGGAGCTGGTGCCGGTGCGCTGAGGCGCACCGCCGCCGCCCGGTGGGAGGACCGGGTGCGAGAACCCGGTGCGAGAACCCGGTGGGAGAACCCGGTGCGAGGACCCGGTGCGAGAACCCGGTACGAGAACCCGGTACGGAGCACCCCCGCGCGTCCGGTACGCTTGTCCAGGTTGCTCCGGGGTGTGGCGCAGCTTGGTAGCGCGCTTCGTTCGGGACGAAGAGGCCGCAGGTTCAAATCCTGTCACCCCGACCAGCAAGACCCCAGGTCAGAGGCCCGGAACCGCGAGAGCGGGACCGGGCCTCTGGCGTTGTGCGTGACTGACTGCGTGACTGTCACCCCTACTGCATGTCAGGCGGACCCCCGCCCACTCTCGGATCTTCTGGGGGTCCACCAAGCCGGGGCGTTTAGTTCAGGTAGGTGCTGGAGCGATGTTGCGTTGCAGCTGCCGACCTTCGGCATCGTGACTGGCCTGGAGACCGTGGTGTTTGTTAGATGTTGAGATGCGTTGACCGTCATCTGTTGGTCACCTCGCAGAGGTGCCTCGCCCAGGCGTCCGCACCCTCTTGAAGAGACAGTTGCCGCCATCCGTCCGCGTAGCGCAACGCCACCGGCCGAGGTCGCCCAGGAGTTAGGACCGCCTCGTCAGGGGCTTCGAAGGATGCGGTCTCTTCGAAAAGTGGTCGATAGGGATGGTGCGCCTCTGGGGAAAAATCCCTAAGAGATAGGAAAATTGACGGGTATCGAATATCGGCCTCATGGTTAGCGCGATAGTCGTCCGAGTTGAATCCCCACCACAGTAGCCACTGAGATTCTTCTGCCGCATCAAAGCCTTTAAGAAACCACGAGTTTCCGTCTCGGTTCAATGATGCCAACTGATGAAAGCCGCTGGAGTCTGGGTACCCTTGGAGCCGGCCCTGCCACCCCCGCTCCTCCAGGGAGCCGTGGAGGAGGTACTCGAACTTTTCGACTAATGTGCGCCAGGTTGAATAGCGGGCGTCGGGGGTATTCAGTACCTGTGTATTGATTACTTGCTCGACGTATCCTGGATTACTCATGGTCCTGGTTGTGCGACGCAAAATTCGAGTGAATAGATCATAAAGAGGGAGAATATCGCCCTCGTCGCTTACGGCAAGACAATCGTAGTACTCGCCCCGGTCGGTATCAGCCGTGACAATTAATGGGGGGTAGCCGCTTCGCGACAGCAGCATGTTGGCAAGCAGTCGGGCCATGCGACCATTGCCGTCATCAAAAGGATGCAAGTGCACTAGCCAAGCATGGGCAACCGTCGCATCCAGGATAGGGTCGCCTGTTCCGTCTTGCCACCAATCACATAGTAGGCGCATGCCTTCCGCTGCTTCCGCTGGAGACGGAGGCTGGTGCTTGGCTCCACTAATGGAATTATCGGCGATCTTGTATCGCCCCGCGTAGGCGTGACCCGCCGTAATGACTGCATGAAGTTGCCGTACTTCATGTTGGCGAGGTCGCGGTCGATCTATGTCGGTCGCCCACTCGTCGGCCAAATCCTGCGCTTTGAAAAGACCCAGCGCTTCGTATAATCTCGGGTCTGCGCGCAAGCTCTCCATGAATGCGTGCACCGGCAGATTTAGTAGTTCCTTGTTTGCAAGCACTGCTTGCCGGACTTGATCTGTAGTCCAGTCGTAGTCTTCGATTCGGTTGGATTCGGCGACGAGTTCGCTTCGAACAATAAGCCCAAAATCTGAAAAAACCTTCTGGGTATCGCCGCGAATCTCCCGACCGATCCACTCAGCTTGATCGTGTATGGCGCGAGATCTGTGCCAGATTTTTTCCAACCTCTTCTGTGATCCTTTGTCATCACCGATTAGGTAGGGGGTTCCGCGCAGTCGAATCTCTGAGTTGAGGTACTCCTCGTTCATCATCCCGTTCTAGCAGGTCATGCGGCTTGATGTGGTGCGTTGCTGAAAAACGATCATGACTCTGGGGTCCGAAGATTGGAGTACCCCATCGGAAGATCCGTAGCGCCCGGATCGGGGGCAAAGATGCGGTCCATGATCACGGCGCCGGACTGCACAACCGGACGAATCTGCTTTCGGTAGACCAGCTCTGTTACGGCGGTGCTGCTGTGACCGACGAGCCGGGAGATCTCCTCCAACGGGACGCCACTGTCGGACAGCAGCGAGACAAAGCTGTGCCGCAGCTCCCGTGGGGTCCACTCGGCCGGGTCGACGCCCTCAGCAGCAGCGATGGCGGCCCGGAAGTCGCGGCGGACGTGCGAGGGATCGAGCGGGGTGCCGACCCTTGACGTGAAGACGAGTCCCGTCTCGATCCAGTGAGTGCCGGCGGTCAGCCGGTCCTGCTCCTGTTGGGCCCGCTGAGCGTGCAGCGCCTCGACGCAGCGCTGGGGGAGCGCCAGGGTCCGGCGGGACTTGCGGGTCTTGGTGTCGCCGCCGGCGCGGACGGACCGCCACACGGCGACGTGCGGCGGCACGGGAGGTGAGGCGTCGGGGCGGCCGGTGAGGTCGACGTGGTCCCAGCGCAGCGCCCGCAGCTCCTCGGTGCGCGCACCGGTCAGCAGGGACAGCACGACGTAGCCGCGCATGCGGGTCGTCTCGCAGGCGCGGAGCACCGCCTCGGCCTGGGCGAGGGTCAGGGCCTTGGACGGCCGGCCGCCGCGCCCCTGCGGCACGCTGCACAGGGTCACGACGTTGCGCTTCACCTTGTCTCGGGCCATCGCCCTCTTGACCGCCCGGTTGAGGCAGCTGTGGATGCCCTGCAGCGTGCGGGTGCTCAGCGTCTCCGCTTTGCGGGCGAGCCACCGGTCGACGTCCTCGGCGCTGAGGTCGCGCAGCTTGCGGGCGCCCAGCTCGGGGATGACGTGGGCGCGGGCGAGGATCTGGTTGGTGACCACGGTGGTCTCCGACCGCCCGTGCAAGCCGTAGGCAAGCCAGTCCTCGACGGCCTGGGCGACGGTGTAGTCGCTCGGGGCAATGGCGAGGCCGTCGTCGTGGTCGCGCAGGACCTCCTTCAGCTTGTTCCGTGCCTCGGTCTTGGTCCTGCCGCTGCCGCGCTTGACGATGCGCTTGCCGGCGGGGGTGAAGCCGAGGCTGGCGGTGGCGATCCACCGCTGGCGCTTGTCGTCCCAGTGGAGGCCACCCTCTCCGCGTCCGCGTCGGGTGGGCATCAGGCGACGTCCTCGAGGGAGGCGACGTACTCGCGCAGCGCCTCGTACGGGATGAGGCGGGTGCGGCCCTCCTGCACGGAACGGAGCCGACCAGAGCGCAGCAGTTCGAAGACAACGCTGCGGCTGAGGCTGAGGACGTCGGCGGCGTCCTGCACTCGGTACAGGAGCCGGACGGGCGGGGGAGTGGTCTGCGGGGCGTGCACGGGGTTCCTCCTCGGGTGTCAGGCCGCGCCGGGCGCGGAGGTTGCCGAACGGTCGTCCACAGGGGCGGGTGGGCCGGCCCGGCGGGTGGCGAGCGTCTTGGCGTGTTCGTGTTCGGCCTTCCAGCGCCGGTGCTCGGCGATGGAGGCGACGATGACGGTGGCGTAGTCGCGTTCCTCGAGCGGCACGTCCTCCCACACGTAGCGGGGGCGGCCGTCGGTGTGCAGGACGTCGGCGGCGGCCCGGCGCGCTTCAGGCGGGTCGATGCCGGCGGCTTCGAGGGCCTGACGCACGACCTCGGCGCGGTCGGCCTTGTGTTCGGTGAGCGTCTTGCCGGTCCACTGGCGGGAGACCAGCACGCGACGACCACCGAGGCCGAGGTGCTCCCGGTCGTGGGCCCGGGAAGGGCAGCGACCGGGGACCATGCCGGGGCCGGGGTTCTGCGGCTCGACGTCGAAGCGCAGCCAGTTGGCACAGGACGGGGAGCACGGCAGGTACCGCACTTCGGCGTAGAGCCGGTCGATGTGCGCCTCGTACTCGTCGTCCACCTCGCCGTCGGGAGCGGCGTAGGTGGAGGCGACGTCCTTGGTGAGGTACTTGCACAGGTAGCGCACGGCCCGGTCGGCGTCGGGTGTTCCACCGAGCAGGCCCTTGGCGTCGATCTGCTTCCCGAGCCGGACGACGTGGGCAGGCTTCGTCGCAGGGTCGATGGCGAGCTCGTCGTCCAGGCGGTCGAGCGCCTGCTTCCAGCTCGTGAGGGGTCGCCCGGTGTCCGGGTGCAAGTATCGGCGGGCGGTCGGGTCCCACGTCGGCATCCGGTTCGGGTCGGTGTGGACCGGCACCTCGTGCGGGGGCCACCACAGGCTGACGTAGGTGGCCCGCGCGACCTGGCGCAGCGTGGCGCGAGGGATGGCGCCACGGATGGCGGCGTGCAGGTGCGGCGCCAGCCGCTTCTGCGGTTCCACGGAGGCGAAGTACTGCACCCGGTACCCGGCGACCCGACGCAGGTTCTGCCAGAACCGGTCGACGACCTTGGAGAAGTGGAGAGCATCCAGCGCGGCACGCCGGTAGTCGTAACTGCGCGGGTCCTCGGGAACACCTCGTCCGGGCACGATCCGGCCGTAGGACGGCAAGGTGATGGTGACGAACATCGACGGCTGGTAGACGCGACCGGTCTTCGCGTCACGGAACGTGCGGCCGACGGTGCGGTGCTCCATCGGAACCCGGGGCAGGTCGGGAACGTCCTGACGCCGGCGGGTCGACCGGGTGCGGCGTTCCTCGCCCTCCTCCGCCTCTTCCTCGGCGTCGTCTGTATCGCTCTCATCGCCCGGGACGCCCTCGGGAGCGGGGAGTTCAGCCTCGGCCGGGTTGAGGAGTTCGAGCGGGTCGTCGGTGCGGTGCCACCCCTCGCGGCACTGGTGCATGCGCAGGCGCCGGACCTTGGCCGCACAGGCGGGGCACTTCGACTCCCGGGTGGAACCGCACGGGATCGGGACGCAGGTGACGTCTCCGGTGGCGCGGTCGGTCACCTTCCGCAGCAGCGGACGGACGCACACTCCTGCCGACTCAGCCAGCGTGAGCGCCATCTCGGTCGTGACGACGACACCGCTCTCGGCGATCACGCGGCATCACCCGTGGAGGGGTTCGCCGCCTCGTCGTCCGACGGTGCGGCCCACTGACGAGGTGCGCGGGGTGCCCTCGGAGCGCGGGGCTTGCGCGGTGCCCGAGGGGACCGGGGTGCGCGGGGCGCACGAACGGTCGCCTCCTGCTGCGGGAACTCCTCGCTCTCCGCGTCGGTCTCGGTGGCCGGCTGAGGTTTGGGTGCCGGCGCAGCGACGAGGGCGCCCGGCACGGACCGGGTGACTTCGCTGCCGTCGGCGACCCACGCCCGGTAGGCGGCGTACTCGGTGAAGTCGGCCCGCCACCGCTGCAACGGGTGACCCGGCCCCTCGACGAGGCCCATGCCGGCGGGGAACTGCCGGGCGACCTCGACGTAGCCGCGTGCGGCGGGGCCGTCGTGGAGCATGCCCACGGCGTCCCCGTTGTCGACGCGCAGGGTGATGCGCAGGCCGAAGTTCGAGCGGTCGTCGGTGTCGACGGCCTTGGCGCTCATGCGCTGGGCGAGCAAGACGATGCGGATGCCGACCTTGGCGCCCTCCTTCACGAGGCGGCCGACGGCGCGTTCGATCCTCGGCGTGATGCGCTGACCCGCCGACCGCCCCTCGGCGTCGTCCTGCAACCGGGCGGCCGAGAGGGTGCCGGGGTACTCCTCCAGGACGACGAGCAGCAGCGGGCAGGCGGCGTCGAACCGGTCGAACTTGTCGCGGCCCTCGGTTACCAGCTTCGTGATGCGCCGGTCCATCTCGACGACGATCCCGTGCAGGGCGTCGACGGCCCGTTCCATGTCGTTCGTGCCGGTGGCGATCCACGCTCCGCCGCGTCCGTGCTGCCAGGGGCCGAGGAGGATGCCCGAGGGGTCGACCCCGCACACCAGGACGTCGGCGCGGTACGCCAGACCACCGAGCAGCGTGTACGACAGGGCGGACTTGCCGGAGCGCGTCGCGCCCTGCGCCGCGATGTGCCACGGATCGACGGGGTCCACCCGGACGTCCGTGCCGTCTTCCCCACGTCCGAGGACGACGCTGCCGCCGACGACGGCCTGGCTCTTGACGAGCGAGGCGGTTGCCGGGGACACGCCCGGGGCCGCCCCCGCTGCCGGTGCGGAGTTCCGCGTGCCGGCGAGGGGGTCAACGAGGGTGAGCACGATGTCGAGCACGGAGGGGCTGTGCTGGACGCAACGGACAGACTCCGCCCGGGCGGCGTCGCGCAGCTTGGGCGCGGCGGTGACGATTTCCTCGACGGACTGCCCCAGCCGTGCCTGCACCCGCAGGGTCAGCGTGCTCTCCGAGGTGAGGGCGGCGATGAGCTGCGGGTCCACCCACCGACGTTCCGGCTTGGCCGCCTGCGACGAGGTGAGCAGGACCCACCACGGCGGTGCGCACGTCACCTGCTCGCTCAGGCCACACGCCCGGGCGATGGCCGGCCAGGAACGCCGGGCCCAGCGCCGCCGGCACCAGCGACGCCACGGCCCGGACAGCAGGCGCCGGTACGAGGTGGGCCAGAACGTCGACCACACGCCCGAGAGGAAGGCGGGGGCGAGGGCCGCCGAGCCGGTGAGCAGCGCCACGTCGCCGTGGTTGAGGTACCAGGCCCCGGCCGTGGGCAGTGCCCACCGGAAGGACCACCGACGGTGCCGCCACAGCCAGCGCAGCGCGCCCCACAGCAGCCCGACGACCAGGAGGCGCCCGAGCAGGCGCAGGGCGGTCACGCGGCCTCACCCGTCTTGGAGGCGCGGCCGGTGGCGGGAGTGCCGACGAGGCCGTCGGCGGACCACGACTCGATGAGCTGCTTGGCCTTGGTGAGCCGGACGTCGACGCGCAGCCCTTCGAAGGTGATGGGCGTGAGCATGGCGGGCTTCGGCTCCTGCACCGAGGGGACGGTGACCATCGCCGTCACCGAGGAGACGCGGTTGAACAACGTCTGCTGGTACATCACCTCGACCGTCCACAGCGGCATGCCGGTGTCCTCGTCGCGGGCCTGCTCATCGGTGGGGCGCCGGCCACCGTCGGGCCGCTCCACCCACACGGGCACGACCCCGACGACGCCCGTGGCGATCATTGGCTGCTTGGTGCTGTCCACGGCATAGCTGGGCATGGGATCTCCTAGGGGACTTATCCGTCCCTTGTGGAACGTGTCTGCACCATTGCGGACTAATGTGCCCCTGTCAAGGCAGCATCTGTCCTCTAAGGGGCGTAAGCGTCCGTTGCGGAGGGCGGGAGCGTCCCCTGACGATGGAGGCATGGAGATGCCGGAGGTGATGCGCACGCACCGCAATGCCCTCGGCTGGTCCCAAGCCGAGCTGGCCGAGCGGGTGGGCGTCGACAAGCGACAGATCCGCCGCTACGAGGCGGGGGAGACCCAACCAGCGCTCAACGTGGCGCGGTCCATCGCACGGGCGTTGGGCATCACGGTGGACGAGCTGGCCGGCGAGGAGTCGCACCGCCCGGACCTGACGGGCGAGTGGTGGGCGTGCTGGCAGTCCTGGCAGGACGGCAGGGAGACGATCAACCCGCAGCGCATCGCCATCCGCCCCCTCAAGGGTGACACCTACCAGGTCGCCACGGTCACCCGCGGCACGCCGCTGGAGGAGGGCGGCTACACCTGGCAGGGCGAGCTGCGCCTGTGGGACGACGACGTGCTCATGGGCTGGTACGTCGGCAACGAGGCCGCCGTGCGCTCCAAGGGAACGATGTACTTCGTGCTGCACACCCACGGCCGGCGCATGGCCGGCCGCTGGGTCGGCAAAAGCCACGACGGCGACGTCATGACCGGCTTGGGCGCCATCGCCCGCACTGAGGAGGACGTCATGGCCCTCATCGACGAGCTGAAAAAGCAGGGAGCAGCAGCGTGAGAACCGACCCCGACGAGTGCTGCGAGGTCATCATCACCGGCCCCGACGCCAAGTGGATGGCCGCTTTCACCCGACGCCTGGTCGAAGACCGCCTCGTCGCGTGCGGGCACAACCTCACGCCCATCCGGTCCATCTACCGCTGGCAGGACGCCATCGAGGACGAGACCGAGACCCGCGTCGCGCTGCACACGCGTACCTCGCTCGTGCCTGAGGTCATCGAGCGCACCAATGCCGAGCACCCGTACGAGGTGCCGTGCGTCATCGCCACCCCGCTCGTCGCCGGCAACCCTGCCTACCTGGACTGGATCGTCGCCGAGACCCGCGAGCCGGCCGACCGCCCTGCCGCACTGCCGAATTGACCTCTAGGGGATCAAGCGCGCCTTCGGCGCGAGCAACCCGGTGGGTGCGGATGGGGTCCCCCGCGCTTGGGCCTAGCGGCCCGGCGCGCACCCCCATCCGCACCCACCGGCCTGAGCGATGGCGAGCTTCGGCGTGCACTCGCCAGAGCCAAGGATTGATCTTGAGCCATGAGTCGGTCGTCAGTGCCCGGCAACGCCTACAGGCCATCAGCACCACGCTTGCGCCGCTCTCCTGCTACCCGGTCATGCCTTGCCGATGCAACAGTGAGCTCCAGGCGTGCGACTGCTAGTGCGGACTTCGCACCGACATGCGCTGGCCACGGGTGTGTGGGTGCTGCGCACTAGGCTCGACCCATGCGCCAGTAGCGCACTGTCTAGCAGCAGGAATAGGTGTCGCTGATTATGCCTGGTAAGGACCTTGAAGAGTGGTCGGTGACGCTCAGTGATGCGTTCACCAAGGCTGCCGCGATTGCTACTAATGAGATGGAGCTGCGTGAACATGTCCATCAGGTGATCTCGGACGCAATTCTTGATCTTTATGGTCTTTCGAGCGACTCCACCTCGTCAGGTCGTCAGATCGCCACTGGCGGGAAGCGACGTTACTACGATCGCCTGTATGGCGGTGTCGTCGTCGAGTGGGAATTCAGTATGAATGCCAGTCGGCGGGAACATGGAGCGGAGCAGGCGCTCGAGTATCTGCAGTTGATCCGCGAGAAGACGAGCGCTGGTGACGCATTTAGCGCTGTTGTGTCTGATGGACAACAGTGGGGCTTCCTCATTGTAGACCCAGCTGGAGCGGAAGAAGACCTCTTCACTGTCGCGCCAACTAGTAGCAGTGACCACTTCGTATGGCGAGAGAATTCTTCAGGGGCCTGTCGGCAATTTCTCGAGCTGATCGGCTCTCACAACAAGACGCCCGTTAGTCCTGCAACTCTGACGGGTGCCTTCGGGCCCACTAGCGCTACTGCTCGCCGAACCGTGGCCGTCCTGGCTGAAGCTCTCGCGTCTCGTTCGGCGGGTGACCGAGCTGACACTCTGTACAAGGAATGGCGACGCGCACTGGATGTCGTTTATGGCGATTTGGGGAGTGCCGACGGGGAACTCGTACGTCATATCGAAGAGGCATACGACGTCCCGTCCGACCGAACATTAGGAGAGCTTCTTTACACTCTTCATACCTACTTTGCTCTCGTCGCTCGACTGATTGCCGTTGAGTTACTGGCCACAAGTGCCAATGATGTGGATGCGCGTCCTACCACTTGGCGGAGCTTTAATCGTGCTGAGTTGGTAAGCCGGCTTCGACGGCTTGAAGCCGGGGAGTCGCCGGGGGGACTAGAAGTAGCCAACCTCTTCGAGGCGGATGTTTTCTCATGGTGGGGCACGCAGGCTGAGTCAAACTATGACTTGGTTTCCGCAATCAGCGATGTACTTGCTTCAATCGACAATCTTGCCTTCCCTCGCGTAGTTTTCGGTCCTGCGCCAGCTGGCGATGTATTGAGAGACCTTTACCAATCCCTCATCCCCCGACAGCTGCGTAAGGCGCTGGGGGAGTTTCTGACGCCTACTTGGCTTGCGCAAGCCTGCCTAGAGCGCCTTGAAAGCATCGGTGCCCCGCTGAAGACAGGCCGAATCCTAGACCCGACGTGTGGTACGGGAACCTTCCTGCTCCCCATTCTGACGCCGAGACTACGCGCTTTGCAATCAACAGCGGCAACCGTCGATGATGTGCAAAACACCCTTAATCAGGTGTGTGGGGTGGACATAAACCCAGTTGCGGTCATTGCCGCCCGAGTCAATTACGTTATTGCACTCGGAAGCTTGGCTTCAGTCGGCGCCCTGACGATTCCCATTTGGCATGCCGACAGCCTCATTGTTCCAGATGCGCCTCCGGCGCAGGGGACATTCGGGGATCTCGATGGACTTATTTACAGGCATGTCATCACCAGCTTGGATGAGCCGTTCCCAATTCCCTTGAGCATGACTCGATCAAGTCACCTCGGGCGCCTTAGGCACTTACTTGAGGAGCCGCTGAAGGATGTCGAATCAGCGGGGACCTCTACGTCAGCCCGCCGTACTCGTGCCCGTAGTGCTGCCGATGACTTCATGCACGCATTTGAAGGAGAGTTCCAGGATGTAGCAAATGAAATGGAGGGCACTTCCCCTCGCTTCGACTGGAACAACGAAAAAGAAGTGGCGCGCGTACTGTTCAGTCAGCTCGCCTCTCTAGCGGTAGAGGGTCGCAACGGCGTTTGGGCGCGCATTATCGAGAATGCATTCGCCCCGCTCTTCGCCGGCCACTTCGATGTCGTGGTGGGCAACCCCCCGTGGCTTACTTGGACTAGATTGCCTAACACGTGGCGGCGCGCCAGTGAGCGTGTCTGGCGCAGGTATGGTTTGTGGGCAGTTCCTAAGGAGCCGGGAGCCCCCTTTTCTCTGGCTAGCACAGATCTTGCAACTCTAGTCTTTGCGGTGGCGCTCGATCGATACGTGCGCGATGACGGATATGTGGGGCTACTGACTCCCGACTCACTGCTAACTGCGGATCCCGGCGGACGTGCTTATCGACAGTTTCGCCTGCGACCAGCGGTTGCGGACCGCGGCGGCGATTCCATCGATATTCCTTTTGCAATTAGGCATGTCGATGACTGGGCGACCATTCAGCCTTTCGCTCCAGCCGCGGCAAATCGCCCAGTGTTTATTGCAGCTCAACGCGGAAATGTTCAAGGTGCGACCACGCCAGGAACCCGATGGGCTCGCGCAGGGGGGCGCTTGGGAACTGGAACGTGGGCAGAGGTAAGGCGAGGGCTGGAGGAGAAGAGCGGCACCTATCGGCCCGTTACTCCCTCCGTCTCTACGTCTGCCTGGTTATTCCAGGAAGCAGGAGCTCCCGAGTTGATTGAGGGCGGATCAAACTCGTGGGAGTTCGGCAAGGGGCTCGATACGCGTGGCGCCAATGGGATCTATTTCGTGCGCCTCGCGCAGGTTGATCGCCAGCGTAAGCAATCGAGCATTGTAAATATTCCCTCGGCCGGTAGGGATAAGGACGTAGAGGGGAAGCGTGGAAGGGTCGAGTTGGAATTGCTATACCCCCTCCTGCGCGGGCGAGACGTCCAAGCGTGGCGGGCGCAGCCTTCCACGTACTTCATCCTGCCGCATAACCCCGATGATCTCAGTCGAGTTCTGACTGCCGAGGATTTCAGGGATAAGTATCCGCTTGCGCGCAACTGGCTCCGACGTCATAAGGACTCTTTAGCGCGCCGCCGGACCCCCCCCACGCGTTCATGGAAGATGGATGGTGACGACTGGTGTCGCGTAGATGGACCTCTGGCCTACATGCATGGTGAGCACCTTGTGGTGGTGCGTGAACAGCAGCAACGTCCCGCTGCTGCACTTGTTGAATCTCGATACGACTTCGAGTTGGGGCGCAAAACTGCCCCCTTGATCGATCACAAGTTGCTCTTCTGCTCAGTGCCCTCGAAGGCTGAGGCACTCTACCTCTGCGCGATGATAAATAGCACTCCCTTGCAAGATTTGCTTGAGAGTTACGGGAATTCAATTGCTATCTCGCCCACCACGCTTAGGCGCCTTCCCATCCCGGCTTTTGATGAGCAGAGTGACGTGCAGCAAGCCGTCATCAAGATCGCCGAAGAAATCGACGGCTCTGAGTCCCCGTTAGAGGAAGCCAAAGCGCGTGCCGATTCTCTCGATCAAGCTGCACTCCGTGCCTTGAGTGTTGATACGGCCAGTTTTGAACCTCAGAGGCGCCGGATCGGTCGAAGCGTTCGCAGATCACGGCATACGGAGGTCAGTGAGGATGATGTGCTCTTCTAGGCCAGGCTGGTGCTACGGCACGGCGGCAAGGGCGCTCTCTCAGAGACCCTCAGTGCGTGTCAATCTGCGTGACAACCGTCGGGAAGTTGCGGGGACTGCGGTGGACTTACTCGCACGGGCGGCTTGGCTACCGCAACAGCTATGACCGCGTTGGCCAAGCTTCGGGACGAAGAGGCCGCAGGTTCAAATCCTGTCACCCCGACCAGCACGAGCAGGGGCCCGGCACCGCGAGAGCGGTGCCGGGCCCCTGCTCGTGACCGCGCCCGACCGCGCGACCGCTCCCGCCGTGCGGCTGCGGTCGGCCGGGCGATTCGTCGAGGGGTCCGCGCTGCACCGGGGTGAGGTCTTGACGCAACGCCACGAGATCGGCCTGGACGGCCTGCTGGACGCCGTGGAGGCGACGTCGCCGGTGGCCGCGGTCGACGTGTTCGCCCAGCGCCTGAGCGAGCGCGTCGGCGCCGAGGAGGTCAGCTTCCTCATCGCCGACTTCGCCGGCAGGACCCTGGTGCGGCTGACGCCGTCCGGGGCCGAGGGCCCCCGGCGCGAGGGCGCCGAGCAGGTGCCCCTCGACGACGCGGTGCTGCCGTACGAGCGGGTCGTGGTCGAGCAGCGGGTGCAGGTCGTCCCCCGGGGCGACGGCGGGGAGGGCGGCGGGCCGGTGCGGGTGCTGGCCCCGGTCACCGCTCGCGGTGACGTCGTCGGGGTGCTGGAACTCGTCCTGCCCGAGCACCCGGACGAGGGCACCACCGCCCTGCTCGCCTCCGCCGCGCACGCCCTGGCCTACGTGGTCACCACCGAGCGCCGGCACACCGACCTGTACGAGTGGGGCCAGCGCTCGCGGCCGGTCTCGCTGGCCGCGGAGATCCAGCGCCGGCTGCTGCCGGACTCCTTCACCTGCGAGGCCGGGCAGTTCACCCTGGCCGGCTGGCTGGAACCGGCCAGCACCGTGGGCGGGGACACCTTCGACTACGCCCTCGACGCCGAGCGGCTGTACCTGTCGATGACCGACGCGATGGGCCACGACGTGGACGCCGCGATGCTGGCCACGCTGACCGTGGGCAGCCTGCGCAACAGCCGCCGCGCCGGGCACGACCTGGCCCGCATGGCCGACACCGCCGCCGAGGCGCTCACGAGGCACCGCGGCGGCTTCGGGTACGTCACCGGGCTGCTGCTGGCCGTGGAGCTGTCCACGGGGGAGGTGCAGGCCGTCAACGCCGGCCACCCGCTGCCGCTGCTGGTGCGCGACGGGCGGGTGCGCCAGGTGCGCCTGGGAGCCGACCTGCCCCTGGGGGTGCTGCCCGGTGCCGGGTACCGCGTGCAGCGCTTCCGGTTGCGGCCCGGGGACCAGCTCGTCCTGCTGACCGACGGCATGCTCGAGCGCAACGCCGCCGGCGTGGACCTGCCGGGCCTGCTGGTGGAGCACCGCGACGCGCACCCGCGCCAGCTCATGCAGGTGCTCACCGCGGCGGTGCAGGACGCCGTGCAGGGTCAGGAGCTCTCCGACGACGCCACCGCGCTGTGCCTGCGCTGGAACGGCGCCGGCGACCACCGCTCGGCGAGCGCGGGAGCCTCCACCGCCCGGGACGCCTGAGCGGCGCCCCACCGCGCGGGTGGCCGGCTCCAGCCGCCCGCCGGTCGGGGGCGCCCCGACGGGTGGGGCCGCGGGCGGGACCACCACCTCGAGGCGACGCCCGAGGACCTGCACCGGGGCGGCGTCCCGATCGGCTGGGAGCCAGCCCTGACCATCCGCTCGGGCCAGACCGTCCGCGTCGACCTGCTCTCCCACCAGGGCGCCACCCAGGAGGTCCACCCCGCCGAGTACTTCGCGGCCTTCGGCGCCGGACCGGAGGCGGTCCTGCCCGACGCCGTCGGGTTCTGGGAGACCCGCGCCGAGCGTATGGCGTCCGGAAGGCAGTACGGGGGGCACGTGCTGACCGGGCCCGTCCACGTCGAGGGCGCGGAGCCGGGCGACACGGGCCTGGACGTCCCCGCCGAGATCCCGCCGGACGTGCCGGCCGGGGTGTGGCCGGACGTGCGCACCCACGTGTACCGGGTCACGGGCCGCGGGGGCGAGCAGGTCGTCCAGTCTTCCGACGGCCTGCGCGTCCCGGCCCGGCCGTTCCCCGGCACCATCGCCGTCGCCCCCGGGAGCGGGGTCTTCATCGGCACCACCGACGACGCCCCGCCGCCGGTCACGGGGGTGCAGAGCTCCACCCCGCCGTGCACCTTCGGGGGCAACATGGACGTGCGCGACCTCTGCTCCGGTTCGACCCTGTACCTGCCCGTGTTCCAGCCCGGCGGCCAGGTCTTCACGGGCGACCCGCACAGCGCCCGGGGCGACGGCGAGGTCAGCGGCACGGCCGTCGAGCACTCCTGCGTCGGCGACTTCCGCACCACGCTGGTGAAGGACACCGAGACCGGACTGCCGTGGGCCGAGGACGACACGCACTGGATCGTGATGGGCATCCACTGGGACCTCGACCGCGCCGTGCGGGTGGCGGTGGAGAAGACCGTCGACTTCCTGGTGACCACCCAGGGCCTGACCGTCCCCGAGGCCTACTCCTTCGCCTCGATCGCGGTGGACCACCACGACGCCGAGGTCGTGGACCGCACGCAGGTCGTCACCGGCCGCGTCCACGGCGCCCTCACCGCAGCGAGTCGGCGACCGCCTGCACCCGCGCGCGGTGCGCGGCCCACCAGGCGGCGTCCCCCTCGGGCAGGCTGGAACCCGACGCGCGCAACCCGGCGCTGCCGTCGATCAGCTCGCGCACGAGGTCGGCGTGCCCGGCGTGGCGGTGGGTCTCGGCGACCACGTGGACGAGGACCCGGTGCAGGGTCACCGAGCGCCTCCCGGGTCGCCACCACGGCACCTGACCGCGCGCGTGCAGCGGCAGGGTGGCGATGGTGGCGTCGCTGTGCCGCCAGGCCCGGCGGTACAGCCCCGTGATGTCCTCGCGGGACTCCTCGGCGGTGGCCCACATGTCGGCGTTCGGTTCGGCGTCCTCGTCGAGCCAGGGGAGCGGCTCGGGGGAGGGGCGCCCGAAGACCTCCCCGAAGTACCCGGCCTCCACCCCCGCCAGGTGCTTGACGAGCCCGAGCAGGTTCGTACCCGTGGGCGTCAGCGGGCGGCGCGCGTCGTGCTCGTCCAGCCCCTCCAGCTTCCACAGCAGCGCCTCGCGGCCCTCCTGCAGGTAGCGGTGCAGGTCGGACTTCGCCTCGTCGCCGGCCTCGTCGATCGTGTCGTGCGCGTCGCTGGTCACCGGACCAGCCTGGCACCCCGCCGGTCCCGGCGGGTGACGCTGGACCGTCCGCCCCCCGGGGAGGATGCTCGCGGCAGGAGCGGGGGGAGGGGAGCGCGAGCGGGGGGAGGACGACGGTGTCCGAGACGACCGGGACCACGACGCGGGCCAGGACCGCACCCGGGGCCGCTGCGGCGGGCCGGCTGATGCAGGACCACTTCGACGCGATGGGTTCCGGGGGCGACTTCACCCGCTTCCTCACCGAGGACGTCGTGTGGGTCGACACCGAGAGCGGTGAGCGCTTCGAGGGCAGGCGGGCCGTGCGCCGGCACGTGGACGCGCTGCACGGCGAGCTCTTCGAGGCCCGCTCGGTGGGGCGCTCCCTCGCCGTCACCGACGCCCAGGCGTTCCTGGAGGGCGAGTACGTCGACGACGAGGCCGGCACCCGCACGCCGTTCTTCCTGGTCCACGACCTCGACGGCGCGGCGATCTCGCAGGTGCGCCTGTACCTGAACTCCACCGTGCTGCGCCGGCGGGCCCGCCCCGGCGCCTGAACCCCCTCCGCGGTCCGCGGCCGCCCCGGCGCGCTCGCCGCCCGGGGCCGCACCACGGGGCGCGGGGGAGCGCAGCTCAGCGCTTGACCGCCGTCACGGACAGGTACTCCGCCGCGATCTCGCACGTGCCGTCCCCGGCGCCGTCGAACCGGTCGGCCAGCGCGATCCACTCGCGGCGCGCGTCGGGGCGGCGCTCCGGTGCCAGCGCGTCGAAGAACGCCGCCAGGGGGGCGGCGCAGCGCAGCCACAGGTCGAACAGCTCGGTGGTGCTCGCGGCGGTGATCGCGCTGCGGCGCGCCACGGCGCGCAGGTCCTCGACCCGGTCGCCCAGCAGCGCGCGCACGTGGGCGGGCTCGCCCCACGCGGTGGGCGCCGCCCGGCCGGGCTCGGCGGGCAGGTACCGCGCGCTGAGCGCGGCCTGCTGCCCGCACCACCCGCCGGGCGTCCAGGCCGTCAGGCCCAGGCGCCCGCCGGGGCGCAGCACGCGCAGCAGCTCGCCGGCGGCGCGGTGCTGGTCGGGCGCGTACATCAGCCCGAACGTGGAGGTCACCACGTCGAACGCGCCGTCGGGGAACGGCAGGTCCTCCACCTCCGCCACCCGCACCCGCAGCGGCACCCGCTCGGCGGTGGCGCGCTCCCGGGCGATCGCCAGCAGCTCGGGCACCGCGTCGGTGCAGGTGACGTCGGCCCAGCGACGTGCCGCCGCCAGCGCGGTGTTGCCCGTGCCGCCGGCCACGTCCAGCACGCGCTCACCGGTGTGCACGTGCAGGTCCGCCACGAGCAGCTCGCCGACGACCTGCTGCGTCACGCCGATGCGGTGGAAGTCGCCCCGAGACCACAGCGCGCGCGCCGACGACGGCGGCCCGCCCACGGCCACGGAACCCGACCCCTCCGCGGAACCCCCAGCGGAACCCTCCACGGAACCCTCCACGGAACCCTCCACGGAACCCTCCACGGAACCCTCCACGGAACCCTCCACGGAACCCTCCACGGTGTCCTCCCCGGTCGTCGGTCGTCGGTCGTCGGTCGTCACGGGTGCGGCGGTGCGCCGGGCGCGGCGGCCGGCACCCGCCCGCGCACCCGGGTGCCCGCGCCGGGCGCGGAGAGCACCTCCAGCGAGCCGCCGAGCGCGCCGACGCGGTCGGCCATGCCCAGCAGCCCCGTCCCGGGACCCGCGCGGGCGGGGTCGAACCCCGGGCCGTCGTCGGTGACGCTGAAGAGCAGGTCGTCCCCGTCGCGCTCCAGCGCGACGACGACACCGGCGCCCGGGGCGTGCTTGGCGGCGTTCTGCAGGGCCTCCAGGCAGGTGAAGTGCACGGCCAGCTCCACGTCCGGCGGCCAGCGCGTCCCCGTCACCCCGGGGCCCGGCTCGACGCGCACCCGGCCGCCGGCGGTGCGCGCCCGCCCGCGCAGCGCGGCCACCAGCCCGCGGGTGGCCAGCACCGGCGGGTGGATGCCGCGCGCCAGCTCCCGCAGGTCGTCCAGGCAGGTGCCGAGGTCGTCGAGGCAGCGCTGCACGGCGGCGGCCGTCGCGGCCGCGTCGCCGGCGTCCAGCACGGCCCGCAGGCGCACCCCGAGGGCGACGAGCTGCTGCTGCGCGCCGTCGTGCAGGTCCCGCTCGAGGCGGCGGCGCTCGGTCGACTGGGCGCTGACGATGCGCGCCCGGCTGGCCCGCAGCTCCTCGGCCTGCTCGGTGATCTGCTGCAGCTGCCGGCGCAGCTCGGCGGTCAGCGCCGCCCCGCGCAGCGCCGGGCCCGCCTGCGCAGCCAGGTCGTGCAGCAGGCGGCGGTCCGCCGTGCTCAGCGGCCGGTCCGGTGAGGCGGCGACCGCGACGTCGCCGACGGGCACCCCCAGGTGGCGCACGGGCACGGTGAGCACCTCCCCGCCCGCACCCGCCGGCCGGTGCGCGCCGTCCGCGCCGTCCGCGCCGGGCGGTGCCCACGCGACCCCCACCACCCGCACCCCGCCGTCCACCCCGCCGCCCACCCCGCCGTCCCCCGCGGTGAACGCCCGCACGCGCGCGGCGGGGACGCCGAGCCCGGCCCGCAGGACCTCCGCGGTGCGCGGCAGCACCTCCTCCACGTCGGGGACCTCGGCGAGCTGGTGGGGCAGCGCGGCCAGCGCGCGGTAGGGATCGGCGCGCACGCCGTACAGCGCGCGGCGCACCCAGCGCGTCAGCCGGTCGCGGGCGGGTGCGAACCCCGCGGCCACCGCCGCGGTGGCCAGCACGGTGGGCAGCAGCTGCGGGGCCGGTGCGCCGGTCCCGGCGACGGCGGAGACCGCGACCACGACGCCGACGTAGACCGCTGTGATCGCCAGGGCGAGCGCGCCGTGGACGATCGTGGCGACCAGCACGCGGTCCAGCTCCCACACCCGGTACCGCAGGGCCCCGACGGCCAGGGCCAGCGGGAACCCTGCCGTCACCGCCGCGACGAACGCCCACCGCCCGGCGTCCTCCAGCGCCGACCCCTGCGGCGCCGACCCCTGCACCACCAGCGCGGCGGCCGCGCTCCCGGCGGCCAGGGCGAGCGGGCGCAGCCGCCCGCGCCCGTCGGCGTCGGCGCGCCGGTACCGCGCCACCAGCGAGGTGGCCGCGGCCAGCAGCAGGCAGATGCCCAGCAGGGTCAGCGCCCCCGCGACGTCCCCGGCGGCGACCGGCAGGGGACCGGACCAGGGCACGCGGTAGCGGTGCGTCTCGTCCTCCAGCGGCCCGTCGCGCAGCAGCAGGACGCCGACGTGCGCGGTGACCACCACCGCGGCCAGGGCCGTCACCGGCCGCCACCGCCGCGAGGGCGGTTCCCCGTCGGGGAACAGCAGCAGCACCACCGCCAGCGGCACGGGGAAGAACAAGGGGTCCAGCGCGAGGCCCAGCCAGGCCGCCACCTCCGGCGCCGGCAGGGAACCCGGCTCCAGCACCAGACCGCGCACCGCGTAGCCGCGCAGCGCGAAACCCCCCACCAGCGCCGATCCGGCCACCAGCAGCACGGGTCCGAGCCGGTTGCCCGGCCGCAGCCCCACCAGCAGGGAACCCACCAGGGCGAACGACACCCCCACCGCCAGGCTGGCCAGCACGAAACCCAGGTCGCCGCGGGTCCCGGCCGACGCGGTGGCGCCGGCCACTGCCACCAGCACCACCGCGCAGGCGACCAGCAGGGCCGAGCGCCGCCGGGTCGCCGGGCGGGGTGCGGGGGTGGCGGTGCGGGCGTCCACGGGGTTCCTCCCTGTCCGGGGGTCCGCCGGGCCGCTGCGCGACCCGGGCTCGTGCGCGCGGGCGCGTCCCGCCGCGCCGGCGGTGCCTAGGATGCGCGCGTGGCGATCCGGGTGGTGCTGGCCGAGGACGACCTCCTGGCCAGGGAGGGGTTGCGGGCCCTGCTCGGCGCCGCGCAGGACGTCGACCTGGTCGCCGTGTGCGCCGACCACGACGCCCTGGTCGCGGCCGTGGACGAGCACCGCCCCGACGTGCTCCTCACCGACATCCGCATGCCGCCGACGGGCACCGACGAGGGGGTGCGCGCCGCGGCGTGGGCGCGCCGGGCCCACCCCGCCACGGGCGTCGTCGTCCTCAGCCAGTACGACGACCCCGAGTTCGCCCTGGCCCTGCTGGAGGACGGCTCGCGGGGACGCGCCTACCTGCTCAAGGAACGCATGTCCGACCCGGAGGTGCTGCTGGAGGCGGTCCGGGCGACCGCGCGCGGCGGTTCCGTCGTCGACCCCAAGGTCGTCGACGCCCTCGTGCGCGCGCGCACCGCCCGCTCGTCCCTGGACGTCCTGACCCCGCGCGAGCAGGAGGTGCTCGCGCAGATGGCCACCGGAAAGGACAACCCCGCGATCGCGGCCACCCTCGTCCTGACGGTGCGCGCGGTGGAGAAGCACATCAACGGCATCTTCGCCAAGCTCGGCCTGGCCGAGGAGACCGAGGTGCACCGCCGCGTCAAGGCCGTGCTGCTGCACCTCGCCGAGGCCTGAACCCGGCGCCGGGGCGGCGCGCCGCACCGCTCTCCTCCGGGGTCCCGGGTCAGTCCACCACGAACAGGCGCGCGCCGGAGGTGGTGCTCGAGCGGTGCGCCGAGGCGGGTCCGTCACCGGCGTGGTAGCTCTCCCCGGCGCGGGTGTTCACCAGCGTCCCGTCGCTCAGCTCGGTGGTCAGCCTGCCGTGCAGGACGAGCAGGACGTGGCCGCGCTCGCACCAGTGGTCGGCGCTGTAGCCGGGGCTGTACTCCACCATCCGCAGCCGCACCGGCCCGGCGCGGCGCTCGCGCCACGTCGCGGTCCCGGTGGCGCCGGGGCGCACCGTGCGCGGTACCCGCTCCCACGGCAGCACCGTCAGCGGTTCGATGCTGGAGCGCACCGACGACCACGCGTCCTCGACGGGTGCCGCCGGCGCCGGCACGCGCTGCTCGCGCGGGAGCTCCGCGGCGGGCCCGCCGGGGATCGCGCGCCGCCGCGCGAGCGGGTTCCAGCGCACCGGGCGGTCGCGCCGGCGCGCGGCGCTCAGCTCGCGCCCCAGGCGCGCTCGTTCGGCCTCCCGCAGGCGTTCGCGCAGGTCGAGCTGGTGGTCGTGGAGCAGGTGCAGCACGGGTCGTCCCTCCTCGGGCGCGGTGGCGGAATCGGTGCGGGGTGGTGCGGTGGTGGTGCGGGGTGGTCAGTACCCGCCGGTCGCGGCGGTGTCGTCCAGCGGCGCGGCGGGCACGCTCAGGGTGCCGCCGCCGGCGCGCTCGGCGGCCTCTTCGAGGATCGCCGCGGTGGCCGTCGCCCCGAAGCGGGTGACGCCCAGGGCGACGAACTGCAGCAGCCGGTCCAGGGTGCGCACCCCGCCGGCCGCCTTCAGGCCGGTGCGCGGGGACGTGGCCGCGGCCATGAGGCGGACGCCGTGCACGGTGGCGCCCGCCGGCGCGAAACCGGTCGAGGTCTTGACGAAGTCCGCGCCGGCCCGCTCGGCCAGGCGGCTGCCGCGCACGACCTGCCCGTCGTCGAGGTGGGCGGTCTCCAGGATCACCTTCACCAGGCCGCCGCGCGCGTGGGTCAGGTCGGCCACCCGCTCGACCTCGGTACCCACGACCTCGTCGCGGCCGCTGCGCAGCGCGCCGAGGTCCACGACCAGGTCGACCTCGACGGCCCCGTCGTCCAGCGCCAGGGCGGTCTCGAGCAGCTTGGTGGCGGTGGTGGAACCGCCGTGGGGGAAACCCACCACGGTGCCCACCCGGGTGCTGCTGCCGTCCAGCGCGGCGCGGGCGCGGGCGACGTCGGCGGGACGCACGCACACGGAGACGACGCCGCGCCGGCGCGCCAGCTCGCACCCCGCCGCCACCTCGCCGTCGGTCAGCTCGGGCCGCAGCAGGGAGTGGTCGATCATCGCGGCGACGTCCTCGGGGCGCAGGCGCTCGGGCACGGCGCGTCCGCGGGGTCCCGGGGCGTGCGCCGGGGTGCTCGACGGGCCGTGCGCGGGGGTCCTGGTCGGGGTGCTCACGTCCGGGTCCTCTCGTCGTGGGGGTGGTCCTGCGACGGTAGGACCACGGCCGTCTAGTTGTCTAGACATATGGACAGGTGATGCCGTCCCCGGTGCGGGCGGCGCGGCGCTAGGCTCGCGGCGTGAGGGGACACCACCCGCGTGGCTGAGGAGCACCTGCCGCGCTACGTGCACATCGAGCGCTCGCTGCGGGCGCGCATCGCGCACCTGCAGCCGCACGAGCTGCTGCCCTCCGAGGCGGAGCTGTGCGAGGAGTTCTCCGTCAGCCGGATGACCGTGCGCGCCGCCGTGCAGCGGCTGGCCGACGACGGCCTGGTCTACCGCTCGCCCGGCCGCGGCACCTTCGTGGCCGACCCGCGCCCGCACCGCCGGGTCGAGCGCCTGCGGGGTTTCAGCGCCGAGGCCCGCCGCAAGGGGGTGCGCCCGAGCTCGCGGGTCCTCGCCGCCGAGGTGCGCGCCGGTGGCGCGCACGAGCTGGAGCGGCTGCGGCTGCCGGCCGGGTCCTCCGTCGTCGACCTGCAGCGCGTGCGCCTGGGCGACGACGTGCCGATCGCCCTGGAGCGCACCGTGCTGCCGGGCGAGCTCGGCGCCGTCCTGGACGCAGACCTGACCACCACCTCCCTGCACGCGCGCATGCGCGAACTGGGGCGCACGCCCACCACGGGAACCTCCAGCATCCGCGCCGAGCGCGCGGACCGCCCCACCGCCCGGCTCCTGCAGGTGCCGGCCGGCTCGGCGGTCCTCGTGGAGGAACGCACCGTCCTGGACGGCGAGGGCCGTCCCGTGGAGCTGACGGTGAGCAGGTACGCGGGGGACCGGTACGCCCTCGACGCGGCCTTCACCGTCGCCGGGGACGACGAGGCCGGCGCGAGCCGCTGAGGTTCGGGTGCCGTCCGCCCGCGGGCGCCGTCACAGGAACGTGGCGGTGCCCTCGTGCAGGTCGTACGTGGCCCCGACCACGCGCAGGTGCCCGCCGGCCTGCGCGTGCGCGAGCACCGGGTCCGCCGCGAGCGCGGCGACCTGGGCCAGCACGTTGCGCCGCACCGCCTCAGCCAGCAGCGCCTCGGGCTCGGCGTGCGCGCCCAGCGCCTCGATCGCCGCCAGCGCCGGCGGGCGGATCGCCTCGACGAGGGAGTCCACCGCCGTGCCCAAGCCCGGCGAGTTCGTCGCGATGGCCTCCAGCGTGGCCTTCACCGCCCCGCAGCGCTCGTGGCCCAGGACCACCAGCAGCGGCGTGTGCAGGTGCTCCACGCCGTACTGCACGCTGCCCAGCACCGGGGCGGCGATGACCTGCCCGGCGGTGCGCACGGTGAACAGGTCCCCGAGGTCCTGGTCGAAGACCAGTTCGGGGGCCACGCGCGAGTCCGCGCAGGAGAGCACCGCGGCGAAGGGGTGCTGGCCCTCGGCCAGGGCCTCGCGGCGGGCGCGGGTGGTGCCGTGGTGCTGCTGCGGGTGCGCGGCGAAGCGCGCGTTGCCCGCGCGCAGCAGCTCCAGCGCCTGCTGCGGGTCGCTCACCTGCTCCGGGCGGGTTCCCGGCTGCGCTGCGGCGCTGGGGGTGTCGGTGCCGCAGGCGCCCAGCAGCGCCGCGCCGCCCAGCGCCGCCGCTCCCCAGCGGAACACCCCGCGCCTGCTGGTGCTCGCTGCGTCGTCGCGGGTGGGGTTCCGGGTGTCCATGCTTCCGTCCTCCTGCGTGTCGCGGTACGGGCGTACCGCCGTGGATCTCGTGCGCGGTGGGGTTCCGCGCGGTGGGGTGGGGGGGGGGGGGGGGGGGGGGGCCCCCCCCCCCCCCCCCCCCCCCCCCCCCCCCACCACCCCACCCCCCCCCCCCCGCCCCTCCACAAATAAAAAAAAAAACACTAAAAATACATCCC
>NZ_JBJLRD010000059.1:0-24643 GCF_050871305.1 Kineococcus gypseus
CCCCCCCCCCCCCCCCCCCCCCCCCCCCCCCCCCCCCCCCCCCCCCCCCCCCCCCCCCCCCCCCCCCCCCCCCCCCCCCCCGCCCCCCCCCCCCCCCCCGCCCCCCCCCCCCCCCCCCCCCCCCCCCCCCCCCCCCCCCCCCCCCCGCGCCCGGGCGGGGCCTGGCCTCGTCCTCGCGCGCCTGCTCCGCCCACCACCGCGTCGCCGCCCTGCACTCGGTGGACGGCTTCGTCGCCTCCGTGGCCGCGGCGGTGCGCGCCGGCGGCTACGACGTCGTCTTCGGCGCCGGGGAGGCGGAGGTGACGGCCCTGTCCGGGCACCGCGCGCAGGTGGAGGCCGCCGGCGCGCTCGTGCCGCACGGCCCGCACGCGCAGCTGCTGCGCGCCCTCGACAAGGCCGAGCTCTCCCGCGCGGCCGCGGCCGTGGGCATCGCCGTGCCCGACGTGCTCGACGTCGCCGACGTGCCCGACGAGCGCACCGCCTGCATCGTCAAGGCCCACCGCCACGCCCGCCCCGAGGTGGCCGGGGCCCCGCCGCGCATCGACACCACCGTCGTCACCGGCCGCACCGCCGTGGCGCGCCGCGTGGAGGGCATCCGCGCCGTCGGCGGGCAGGCCGAGGTGCAGGTGCTGCACCCGGGCACCCTGCTCGCCTACGCCGTCGTGCGCGGGCCGGGCGGGGCGGTGGCCGAGTCCATGCAGCGCGCCGAGCGCATCTGGCCGCCGCGCGCCGGCGCCAGCGCCCGCGCCACCACCGCGGCCGTCGACGAGGAGCTGGCCGCGCGCGCCGGGCGGCTGCTGGCCTCGCTGGACTTCCTCGGGCTGGCGGAGCTGCAGTACGTCGAGGAGCCCGACGGCACGGCCCGCCTCATCGACCTCAACGCCCGCTTCTACGGCTCGCTGTCGCTGGCCGTGGCCGCCGGGGCCAACCTGCCCGACGCGTGGGGGCGCCTGGCCCTGGGCCGCGCCGCGGCGCCGGTGCGCGCGCGCCCGGGCGTGCGCTACCAGTGGGGCAGCGCCGACGTGCGCCGCGCGCTGGCCGAGCGCCGCGGCGGCCTCGCGCGCGACCTCGCCGGCACCCTGGCCGCCGCGCCGGCCGCGCGGCACAGCGTCGCCTCGCTGCGCGACCCCGGCCCCGCGCTGGCCCGCGCCCGCACCGCGCTGCCGCTGCGCCCCCGGGCCGCGGGACCGGCCGTGAAGACCGACCCGGGCACCGCCTGAGGGCACCGCCCGGGAGCACCGCCCGGGGAGAGCGCCCAGGGGCGCGCGTCAGGGACCCGGGGGCGGCGCGTCGCGCAGGTGCGCGGCGTCGTTGTGCCGCACCACCAGCCACGGCCCGCGCGGGTCGCCCGCCGGCAGCGCGCGCAGCTCCGCCACCCCGGTGGGGTCCACGTGCAGGCGGTGCAAGACGACCCGCGGCACCCCCAGGGCGTCCACCACGCTCAGCTTGACGGGGTACGCGTGGCTGACGAGCAGCACGCGGGCGCCGGGGTGCTCGGCGGCCAGGCGCCCGCGCACCCGCGCCACCCGCTCGCCCACGGCCTCCACGGACTCCCCGCCGGGCGGGGCCTGCTCGCCCTGCCGGCGCCAGGCGGCCTGGCGGCCCGGCCAGCGCCGGTCCACCTCGGCGGGGGTCAGGCCCTCCCAGTCGCCGAAGTCGATCTCGCGCAGGTCCTCCTCCACGCGCAGCGGCAGGCCCAGCACCGCCGCGGCCTCCTCGGCGGTCTGCCGCGCGCGCAGCACCGGGCTGCACGCCAGCACGTCCGCGCCGCCGCCGGCGCGCAGCACCGCCGCCAGCCGCCGCGCCTGCTCGCGCCCGACCTCCGACAGCGGCGGGTTCGCGCCCGTGCAGCCGCTGAGGCGGCCCTGCGCCGTGTGCGCGGTCGCGCCGTGCCGGGCCAGCAGGAACGTCGTGCCCGCCACCGCCCCCGCACCCGCCGTCGCCGTCGTGCCCGCGCCCGCCGTCGTGCCCGTGCCCACCGCGCCGTCCTCCCCGCCCCGGGCCGGTGCCGGGTGCGCCGCATCCTCGCGCACCGGCCGCGCGGGTGCGGGTGCGCGGTCGCGTCCGCCCCGTCGGGTAGACAGGGGCCGTGCTGCACGTCCACCGGTCCCGGAGCGCCGAGGCCCTGCTCGCCGCGCTCGCCGGTGTCCTCGCCGAGCCCCGCGCCGACGACCCCTTCGCGCCCGAGCTGCTGGCCGTCGGCGCCCCCGGCACCGAGCGCTGGGTCGCCCAGCGCCTCTCGCACCACCTGGGCGCCTCCGCCGCCGGGGGCGACGGCGTGTGCGCGCGCGTGGACCTGCGCGCCCCCGCCGCCGTGCTCGACGGCGCGCTGGCCGCGCTGGGCGAGGGGCACGCCGCCGCGGTCGCCGCCTGGGACCCCGAGGTGCTGCCCTGGCACGTGCTGCAGGTCCTCGACGACCTCGCCGCCGAGGCGGGCACCGGCCCGGACGACCCGCTGGCCGTGCTGCGCCACCACCTGCGCCCCGAGGAGGGCGACGGCACGCCCCGCGCCCGCCGCGTCGGCGTCGCCGCCCGCCTGGCCGCCCTGCTGGCGCGCTGCGGCGCCGACCGCCCCGCGCTGCTGGCCCGCTGGGCCCGCGAGCCCGGCCCGGCCGCCGCCGACCTGCCGGAGGACCTGCGCTGGTGGCCGCCGCTGCTGGCCCGGGTGCGCGAGCGCGCCGGCACCCCCGCGCCGGCCGAGCTGCTCGAGGACGCGTGCGCCCGGCTGCGCGCCGGGGCGCCCGTGCCGGCGCTGCCCGCCCGCCTGGGCGTGCTGGCCGTCACCGCCCCGGCCACCGCCCACCTGTCGCTGCTGGCCGCCCTGGCCGAGCACCGCGAGGTGCACCTGTGGCTGCCGCACCCGTCGGCGCGGCTGTGGGACGCCGTGGCCCAGGCGGGCGGGGCGGCGGGCGGGGCGGCGGGCGCGCTGCGCGAGCAGGAGGACGCGCGCACCGGCGCGCTGGTGCGCCACCCGCTGCTGCGCTCGACGGCGCGCGAGGCGCGCGAGCTGCAGGTGCGCCTGGCCCCCCTCGCCCCCGGCCACGCCGACACCCACCACGAGGCCCCGGCGCCGCCGCCGACGCTGCTCGGGCGCCTGCAGCGCGCCCTGGCCGAGGACGACCCCGCCGCCGGGCGCGGCCCGCTGGACCCGCGCGACCGCTCCGTGCAGGTGCACGCCTGCCACGGGCGCACCCGGCAGGTGGAGGTGCTGCGCGAGGCGGTGCTGGGCCTGCTGGACGCCGACCCGACGCTGCAGCCGCGCGACGTGCTCGTCGTGTGCCCCGACGTGGACGCCTTCGCGCCCGTGGTCGGGGCCGTCTTCGCCACCGACAGCCACCCCGGCGCCGAGCTGCGCGTGTCCGTCGCCGGGCGCTCGCCGCTGCAGGCGGACCCGCTGCTGGCGCTGGCCGTGCGCCTGCTGGAGCTGGCCGCCGGCCGCGCCACCGCCACCGACGTGCTCGACCTCGCCGCCGGCGAGCCGGTGCGGGCGCGCTTCGGCTTCGACGACGAGGAGCTGGAGCAGCTGCGCACCTGGGCCGTGCAGGCCGGGGTGCACTGGGGGCTGGGCCCCGAGCACCGCCGCGCCTGGCGGCTGGGGGAGGTGCGGCAGGGCTCCTGGCGCGCCGGCCTGGACCGCGTCCTCGTCGGCGTCGCGCTGGGCGGGGACCTGCTCGCCGGCGCCGGGGACCCCGTCGCGCCGCTGGCCGACGTGGAGTCCAGCCGCGTGGACCTCGCCGGGCGCCTGGCCGAGCTGCTGGACCGCCTCGAGGCCGCGCTGGCGCGCCTGAGCGGGCCGCAGCCCGTGGCCGGCTGGTGCGACGCGCTGCTGGAGTCCGTGCTCGACCTGGCCGACACCCCGCCCGGCGCCGCCTGGTGGGACGCGCAGGTGCGCCGCGAGCTGGGCGTGGTGCGCGAGCGCGCCGCCGGCGCCGGCGACGCCCCCGTCGGCCTGGCCGACGCCGCCGCGCTGCTGACCGCCCGCTTCACCGGGCGCGCCGTGCGCGTGCCCTTCCGCACCGGCGCGCTGACCGTCTGCGGGCCCGGGCCGCTGCGCGCGGTGCCGCACCGCGTGGTGTGCCTGCTGGGCCTGGACGACGACGCCTTCCCGCGCCCCGTCGTGCCCGACGCCGACGACCCGCTGGCGCGCGAGCCGCGCGTGGGCGACCACGACCCGCGCGCCGGCGACCGCCAGGCGTTCCTCGACGCCGTCCTGGCCGCCGGGGACCACCTGCTCGTCCTGCACAGCGGCCACGACGTGCGCACCGGCGCCCCGCTGCCGCCGGCCGTGCCCGTCGGGGAGCTGCTCGACGCCCTCGACGCCCTGGGCGAGCCGGGCGCGGCGCCGGTGCGCGAGCACGTCGTCGTGCACCACCCGCTGCAGCCCACCGACGCGCGCAACTTCACCGCCGGCGCCCTGGGCCGCGAGGGCGCCTTCAGCTTCGACACCACCGCCCACGCCGGCGCGGTGGCCGCCGCCGGCGGCGCGCGCCGGCCGGGCCCGTTCCTCGAGCGCGCCCTGCCCGCCCCGCCGCCGGCGCCCGGCGGGGTGGACGAGGTCGACCTCGACGCGCTCGTGCGCTTCTGGCAGCACCCCGCGCGCGGGTTCCTGCGCCAGCGCCTCGACGTGGCCGCCGACACCCGCGCCGAGGAGCCCGACGACGCCCTGCCCCTGCAGCTGGACGGCCTGGGCGAGTGGGCCGTGGGCGACCGCTGCCTGGCCGCGCGCCTGGCCGGGGTGCCCGCCGCCGACGTCGCGCGCCGCGAGGGCGCGCGCGGGGACCTGCCGCCCGGTGCGCTCGGCGCGGGCGTGCTGCGCCGCGTGGGCGGCGCCGTCGAGCAGCTCGTGGCCGCGGCCGGGCCGTGGACCGCGCTGCCCGCCCGCACCGTCGAGGTCGACCTGGAGCTGGCCGGCTGCCGGCTGGCCGGCGCGGTGCGCGGGGTGCGGGCCCTGGGCGACGGCTCGCGCGCGGCCGCCGTCACCGTCACCTACTCGCGGCTGAAGGCGCGCCAGGAGCTGCGCGCCTGGGTGGAGGTGCTGGCCCTGACCCTGGCCGAGCCGCACGCGCCGCGCGCCGCCGTCGTCGTCGGGCGCGGCGAGCGCGGCAGCACCGCGGTGGTGCGCCTGGGGCCGGTGGACCCCGGCGCGGCGCGCGCGGCGCTGGAGGACCTGCTGGCCCTGCGCCGCGCGGGCCTGAGCGTGCCGCTGCCGCTGCCGGCGGCCACCGGGGCGGCGTGGGCGGCCGCCGCCGCGCGCGGGGCGTCGGCGCAGGCGTGCGCGCAGGCCGCCGCGCGCGAGTGGACCTCCACCCACGACTGGCCGCGCGAGGACGCCGACGAGGAGCACGAGCTGGTGTGGGGCGGGAGGGTGGACGTGGAGCACCTGCTGGGCTGGGCGCCGCCGCCCGGCGCGCCGCCGGGCACGCCGGCGGGCTTCGCGGAGCTGGCCCGCCGGGTGTGGCGCCCGCTGCTGGCCGCGCGCCACCGGGAGGCGGGGTGAGCGCCTTCGACCCCGCCGGGCCCCTGCCGTCGGGCACCACCGTGCTCGAGGCCAGCGCCGGCACCGGCAAGACGCACGCCCTGGCGGGCCTGGCCACCCGCTACCTCGCCGAGGGGCGCGTCCGCGCCCAGGAGCTGCTCGTGGTCACCTTCGGCCGCGCCGCCACCGGCGAGCTGCGCGGCCGGGTGCGCGAGCGGCTCGTGCGCACCCGCGACGCCCTGGCCGACGCCGCCCGCACCGGGACCGGCGCCGCGCGGCACCCCGACGACGTCGTGCGCCACCTGGCCGCCGCCGCGCCCGGCGAGGTGGCGCTGCGCCGCGACCGCCTGGCCGCCGCCGTGGCCTCCTTCGACGCCGCCACCGTCACCACCGTGCACGGCTTCAGCCGGCAGGTCCTCGCCGGGCTGGGCACCGCCGCCGACGTCGACCCCGCCGCCGAGCTCGTCGAGGACCTCTCCGGCCTCGTCGAGGAGGTCTGCGACGACCTCTACGTGCGCTTCGCCGTGCGCGAGGCCCCGCCGTTCGACCGCGCCGGCGCGCTGCGCCTGGCCCGCGAGGCCGTCGCGCGCGCCGACGCGCGCCTGGAGCCGCAGCGCCGCCCGCCGGGCTCGCCGGAGGACCTGCGGGTGCGCTTCGCCGCCGCCGTGCGCGCCGAGGTCGCCCGCCGCGCCGCCGCCGCGCGGGTGCTCGGCTTCGACGCCCTGCTGGCGCACCTGCGCGACGCGCTGAGCGCTCCCGTGGCCGGGGAGGTGGCGCGCCGGCGGCTGCGCGAGCGCCACCGGGTGGTCCTCGTCGACGAGTTCCAGGACACCGACGGCGTGCAGTGGGACGTGCTGCGCCTGGCGTTCCACGGCCACGTGCCGCTCGTGCTCGTCGGCGACCCCAAGCAGGCGATCTACGGCTTCCGCGGCGCCGACGTGCGCAGCTACCTCGCCGCCCGCGACGCCGCCGACGTGCGCGCCAGCCTCGACGTCAACCACCGCAGCGACCCCGCGCTCGTGCGCGGCGTGCACCACCTGCTGCGCGGGGCCGCGCTGGGCGAGGAGGGCGTGCTCGTGCACGACGTGCGCGCCGCCCGCGAGCACGCCGCCCTCGTCGACGCCGCCGGCGCCGAGGACCCCGCCCCGGTGCGGCTGCGGGTGCTCGCGCGCACGGGCCTGCCCACCGACCGCGGCGGGCTGCCCGCGCTGGCCGGTGCGCGCGCCGCCGTCGCCGCCGACGTCGCCTCCCAGGTCGCCGCGGTGCTCGCCGCCGGCCACCGGGTGCGCCCGGCGCGCCCGCGGGGCGCCGCGCCCGACGCTGCGCCCGACGGTGCGCCCGACGGCGCGGGGGAGCGGCCGCTGGCCGCCGGGGACGTCGCCGTGCTCGTGCGCACCCGCACCCAGGCGCGGCTGGTGCAGGACGCGCTGCGCGAGCACGGCGTGCCGTGCGTGCTCAGCCGCGGCCCCAGCGTCTTCGGCACCGACGCCGCCCGCGACTGGGTGGTGCTGCTGGAGGCGCTGGAGCAGCCGCACCGCACCGCGCGGGTGCGGCGGCTGCTGCTGAGCGGCTTCGTCGGGCGCACCGCCGCCGAGGTCGACGCCGGCGGCGAGCGCGCCACCGACGACGCGGCCGTGCGGCTGCGCGCGTGGGCGGCGGTGCTCGCCGAGCGCGGGGCGGCCGGGCTGTTCGCCACCGTCTGCGAGGAGCACGCCCTGCCCGCCCGGCTGCTGGGCACCACCGGCGGCGAGCGGCGCCTGACCGACCTGCGGCACGTGTGCGAGGTGCTGCACGCCGAGGCCCTGGCGCACGGGCGCGGCCCGGCGAGCCTGCTGTCGTGGCTGCGCGCGCGCGTGGACGACGCCGACGGCGACCTGGCCGCGGAGCGCTCGCGCCGCCTGGACACCGACCGCGCCGCCGTGCAGGTCGCCACCGTGCACACCAGCAAGGGCCTGGAGTTCGAGGTGGTGTGCGTGCCGTTCGGCTGGGACGCGCCCGGCGGCGGCCCGCGCGAGCGGCTGCCCGTGGCCCACGCGGACACCGGCACAGGCGCCGGCGCGCCGGTGCGCACCCTGCACGTGGGCGGGCCGGGCAGCACCGGCTACACCGCCGCGTGCGCCGCCGCCGACGCCGAGGCCGCCGGGGAGGAGCTGCGGCTGCTGTACGTGGCGCTCACCCGCGCCGTCTCGCGGCTGCTGGTGTGGTGGGCGCCGGCGCGCTGCACCGCCGGGAGCCCGCTGCACCGGCTCCTGCTGGCCCCGGACCCGCGCGCGCTGCCGCCGTCGCTGCCGGTGCCCGCCGACGCCGACGCCCACGAGGCGCTGGCGCGGCTGGCCGGCCCCGGCAGCGGCGTGCTGCTCGAGCGCGCCGGCGGGGACGGCGCCGCCGCGCCGCCCGCGCCCGCGCCCGCCCCCGCCGCGCTGCTGCCGCCGGCGCGCTTCGGCGGCCGGGTGGACGCGCTGTGGCGGCGCACCTCCTACAGCGGCCTGACCCGCGCCGTGCACGAGGCGCCGCTGGTGCGCAGCGGGCCCGAGCCCACCGGCACCGACGACGAGGTGGACCTCGAGGCCCTCGCCGCGGGCACCGCCGGAGACGCGGACGACGCGGGCGCGGGCGCGGGGGCGGGCGGTGCGGTGGCGGCGCGCTGGCGCGCGCACCCCTCCCCGCTGGCCGACCTGCCCGCCGGTGCCGGCTTCGGCACCCTCGTGCACGCCGTGCTGGAGGGCTTCGACCCCGCCGCGCCCGACCGCCGCGCGCACCTGGCGGCCCTGGCGCGCGAGCAGTTCGCCGGCGCGCTGGCCGAGCCGCTGGCCGAGGCCCTGGAGCCGGTGCTGCGCACCCCGCTGGGCCCGCTGGCCGGCGGCGCCGCGCTGGAGGGCTTCGCCGCGGCCGACCGCCTGGCCGAGCTGGACTTCGAGCTGCCCCTGGGCGGCGGCGACGCGGCCGCGCAGGGCTCGGGGGCGCTGCTGGGCGAGGTCGCGCACCTGCTGCGCCGCCACCTGGACCCGGCCGACCCGGTGCACCGCTACGCCGACGCCCTGCAGGTGCCCGAGCTGGGCGGGCAGGTGCTGCGCGGCTACCTCACCGGCTCGATCGACGCGGTGCTGCGCCGCCGCGGCCCGGGCGGGCCCGAGCACCTCGTCGTGGACTACAAGACCAACCGCCTCGCCGGGCCGGGCGAGGAGCTGACGGCCTGGCACTACCGCCGCGAGGCCCTCGACGAGGCCGTGCGCGAGGCGCACTACCCGCTGCAGGCGCTGCTGTACTGCGTGGCGCTGCACCGCTTCCTGCGCTGGCGCCAGCCCGGCTACGACCCGGCCGTGCACCTGGGCGGGGTGCTGTACCTGTTCCTGCGCGGGATGTGCGGGCCCGACCTGCCCGCCGGCGGGGAGCCGGGCGCGCCCGCCGCCCCGCCGGGGGTGTGGTCGTGGCGACCGCCGGCGGCCCTGGTGACCGACCTGTCCGACCTGCTCGCCGGGAGGGCCCGATGACCGCGACCACCACGACCGCGACCACCACGACCGCGACCACCGCGACCGGTGCCGCAGCCGCTGCGGGTGTCGCGGCGGCCGGCGTGCCCGGTCCCGAGCGCGCCGCCACCCGCGTGCGCAGCGCCACCGGGCTGCTGCGCGAGTTCAACGTCCTGGGCCTGCTGCGCGCCGCCGACGTGCACGTCGCCCGCCGCCTGGGCGCCGTGGCCGGCGAGGAGGACGAGCGGGTGCTGCTGGCGGTGGCGCTGGCGGTGCGCGCGGTGCGGCACGGCTCGGTGGTGCTGCACCTGCGCAGCGCACCGCTGACGGTGGTGCCCGAGGACGAGGAGGACACCGGCGCCGTCGGCGCCGTGCAGGCGCCGTGGCCGGAACCGGGGGAGTGGCTGCGCGCGGTGCGCGCCAGCGTCTTGACCACCGTCCACGACCTGCCCCCCGCCCGCGAGGCCGCCGTCGACGGCCCCGCCCCGCAGCGGCCCGCGCCCGGGGCGCCCGGCGCGCCCGCCGTGGCCGGTGTGCCCGGCGCGCCCGTGGCCGGGGGGCCGGCCACCCCGGTGCACGTCGTGGACGACGGGCTGTGGCTGGACCGGTACTGGCGGCTGGAGGCGGCCGTGGCCGCGGACCTGCGCCGGCTGTCCGCGCAGGCCCCCGCGGTGGACGCCGAGCGGGTGCGCGCCGTGCTGGACCGGCTGTGGCCGGGCGAGCCGGAGCCGTCCGACCAGCGCCTGGCCGCCGAGGTGTGCCTGCGCTCGGGCGTGGCGGTGCTCGGCGGCGGGCCGGGCACCGGCAAGACGACGACGGTGGCGCGGCTGCTGGCGGCCCTGCACGCCCTGGCCGACGGCGCCCCGCCGCGGGTGGCGCTGGCCGCGCCCACCGGCAAGGCCGCCGCGCGGCTGACGGAGGCCGTCACCGCCGCGGCCGCCGACACCGAGGTGTTCACCCCGCAGCAGGCGGCGTTCCTGGCGGGGGCCGGCGCCTCCACCCTGCACCGGCTGCTGGGCCTGCGGCCGGGCTCCACGCGCGCCCGCTACGGCGCCGAGCACCGCCTGCCGCACGACGTCGTCATCGTCGACGAGGCGTCCATGGTCGGGCTCGGCGTGGTGGCCAGCCTGCTGGCGGCGCTGCGCCCGCACGCGCGCCTGGTGCTCGTGGGCGACCCCGACCAGCTCGCCTCCGTGGAGGTCGGCGCCGTGCTCGCCGACCTGGTGGCCCCGGCGCTGGCCGCCGCGCCCGCCGCGGCGGTGGGTGCCGGAGCGGGTGGGGGTTCCCCGGCGGAGGGGGTGGCGCTGCTGCGCACCACGCACCGCTTCGCCGCCGGCGGGCCGATCGCGGAGCTGGCGCGCGCGGTGCGCGAGGGCGACGCCGGGGCCGTCGTGGCGGTGCTGCGCGCCGGGCGCGAGGGCGTGGAGTTCTGCGAGGTCGCCGAGGACGAGCCGGTGGCCGGGCAGGCGCTGCAGCGGGTGCGCGCGGAGGTGCTCGAACGCACCCGCGACGTGGTCGAGGCGGCCCGCCGCGGCGACGCGGTCGCCGCCCTGGCCGCGCTGGACGCGCACCGCGTGCTGTGCGCGCACCGCCGCGGCGGGCGCGGCGTCTCGCACTGGGGGGCGCTGGCGCACCGCTGGGCGGTGGAGGAGCTGGGGGTGCGCCCGCGCCCGGACGGGCGCCACGTGGGCCTGCCGGTGATCGTCACGGCGAACGACCCGGCCGCGGGGGTCTTCAACGGCGACACCGGCGTGGTGCTCGAGCGCGACGGGGACCTCGTGGTGGCCGTGGGCCGCGGCGACGGCCCGCTGCTGGTGCCGCTGGGGCGCCTGGCCGCGGTGGAGCCGGTGCACGCGATGACGGTGCACCGCAGCCAGGGCTCGCAGTTCGGGGCGGTGACGGTGCTGGCCGCGCCGGCGCGCTCGCCGCTGGCGACCCGGGAGATGCTCTACACGGCCGTCACCCGCGCCCGGCACCGGGTGCGGGTGGTGGGCTCGGTGGAGGCGGTCACCGCCGCGGTGCAGCGCCCGCTGGCCCGGGCGACGGGTCTGGCGGCCCGCCTGGCCCGCTGAGCCGGCCGCGCAGGGCCAGCAGCGCGGCGGGGGCGTCGTCGGCCGCGGCCCCGGCGGCCGCGGCGGCGTAGCGGGCGGGGTCCTTGGCGCCGGGCCCGCTCAGCGCGCCCCCGAGCCCGTGCAGCGCGCGCAGGAACGACGGCCAGCGCGCCAGCTCCGCCTCCAGGGCGTCGGCCAGCACGGTGCAGCGCTGCGCGCCCAGCGCGGCGAGCACGCGCTCGGTCCCGCGGCGGTGCACCGCCCGGGCGCGCGAGCGGTTGGCCGCGCGCCGCCAGCCCTCGCCGTCGCCGTCGAGCAGGACGTGCCAGCGCGCGCCCAGCGCGCCGGCCACCGCGGCGGCCAGCGGCAGGACGTGCTTGCCGCCGGCGGCCAGCACGAGCGGTGCGCCCGGCCCGCGCAGCAGCGCGCCGAGCACGGCGGCGTCCGTGGCGCCCTCGACGAGCAGGACGGCCTCGCCGCGCGCGGCCGCCGCTGCCGCGGAACGCGCGAAGCCCGGGGGCAGCGCGGTGCGCGCCAGCCCCCGGGCCCGTGCGGTGCTCGTGCCGAGGGACGAGGCGACCCGCGCCACCACGTCCTCGGTCACGACCTGCGAGGGGTCGTCCAGGTCAGCCGACCTTGGGCTTGTCCTCGGCCTTGGGGTAGATGTCGGTGTGCTGGGCGGTGCTGATCAGCACGTCCTCCGGACGCGACTGGTTCAGCGCCACGGCCTGCGGGGGCAGCAGCGCGTGCAGCGCCCAGTCGGTGAGCACGCGCACGCGGTTGGCCATGCTGGGCAGCGCGTACAGGTGGTACCCGCGCGCGACGATCTTGGCCGGCAGGCCGGTGAGCTCGATGCCCAGCGGCTTGGCCACGGCGGTCAGGCCGCCGAGGTCGGCCACCAGGCCGAGGTCCTTGTGCACGTAGTCCTTGGCCTGGCCCACGCCGAAGCTGGCGGCGATGTTCTGCGCCACCGCGCTGCCCTGGCGCTGCGCGTGCTGCGCGGTGGGCGGGGTCACCGGCTGCGGGCCGTCCGCCGGCTTCTCCTTGGCCAGGTCCGGCACGGCGGCGGCGTCGCCGACGGCCCACACGTCCTCGGTCACGCGCATCTGCGCGTCCACGACGAGGCGGCCGCGCTCCAGCGGCAGGCCGAGGGTGGCCATGAGCGGGTTGGCGATGATGCCCGCGTTCCAGATCAGGGTGCGTGAGGGCACCGGGGTGCCGTCGGTGAGGTTGATGACGTTGCCCTCGACGGAGGCCACGGACACGCCCAGGCGCACGTCGATGCCGCGCGCCTTCATGGCCTCCAGCGCGTACTGGCCCAGGCGCGGGCCCAGCTCCGGCAGCACCGCGGGGGCGACGTCGATGAGCAGCCACTTGACGTCGTCGACGTCGATCTTCGACCAGCGGTCCGCGACGCGCTTGAGCCAGCGCTGCGTCTGGGCGACGATCTCGGTGCCGGTGTAGCCGGCGCCGACCGCGACGACCGTCATGCGCTCGGCGCGCTCGGCGTCGAAGCGGGGGTCGTCGGGCAGGGAGTCGGCCGCGTCGAGCTGGTTGACGAGGTGGTCGCGCACGAACGCGGCCTCGGTGATGGTCTTCACGCCGCGCGCGGACTCCGCCACGCCGGGGATCGGGAAGCGGCGGGTGACCGAGCCCGGCGCCAGCAGCAGGCGGTCGTAGGACAGCACCTGCGACTCCGGGCCCAGCTCGCCGCGCTCGCTGCGCGAGATGGTGACCGTCTTGGCCTCCACGTCCACCGAGGTGACGTGGCCGACCACCAGGCGGTGGCGCGGCAGCGCCTGGCGCAGCGAGACCGCCACGTGGCGCGGCTCGAGCACCGACGCGGTGACGTCGGGCAGCAGCGGGCTGTAGGTGAGGTGGTCGGTGGGGCTGACGATCACCAGCTCCGCCGTGCTGGCGGGCAGGAGGCGCTCCAGCTTCTTGCCGGCGTACAGGCCGGCGAAGCCCCCGCCGACGATGACGACTCGCTGTCGATCGACCATGTAGGACACCTCTTCGTCTCTCCCTCGGCGGGACCGTGGCTTCCCGTCACTGGAACGATCCTTGCACGTCGCGGCCCGGCGCCTCGGCCCGGTGTGCCCGCCGTGGCGCGGCGCACCCCTGCCGGACCCCTGCCGTGCCGCCCCGGGAGCCCTGGCGGGCCCCCGCCGGGAGCCCCGCCGCGCCCCCGCCGCGCCCCCGCCGGGCGCCGGGCTCAGCGGGCCGGGCAGTGCGCCAGGTGGTCGTTGACCACGCCGCACGCCTGCAGGGCTGCGTGGGCGGTGGTGGGGCCCACGAACCGGAACCCGGCGCGCTTGAGGGCCGCCGCGAGCGCCGCGGAGGCCGGCGTGGACGCGGGCACGTCGGCGGGGGAGAGCGGCGCCGGGGGCGGCTCGGCGGGCGCTGCGGACCACACCAGCTCCGACAGCCCGGGCCCCTCGCGCGCCAGGCGCAGCACGGCGGCGGCGTTGCCGACGACGGCGAGGACCTTGCGCCGGTTGCGGATGACGGCCGGGTCGGCCATCAGGCGCTCCACGTCGGCCTCGCCGTAGCGGGCCACCCGCTCGGGGTCGAAGTCGTCGAAGGCGGCGCGCAGGCCCTCGCGGCGGCGCAGCACCGTGATCCAGGACAGCCCCGACTGGAACGCCTCCAGGCTCAGCCGCTCGTACAGGGCCGCGTCGCCGTGCACGGGCCTGCCCCACTCGGTGTCGTGGTAGCGCTCGTACAGCGGGTCGCCGGTGCCGAAGCAGCGGAACGGCGCGGCGCCGGGCGCGGGCGGGTCCTGCCCGCTCGTGGTGCTCACGGCCCGCAGGCTGGCAGGTGCCGCCGACACGCGCCGCGGGCGGGCGCCGCCGGCGCGAGCTCGTGTCCGTGGCGGCCGGTACCTTCCCGGTCGTGCTGCGCATCCTGGTCCTCAACGGCCCCAACCTCGGCCGCCTCGGCACCCGCCAGCCGGAGGTGTACGGCACGACGACGCTGGCCGACGTGGACGCCTCGCTGCAGCAGCTGGCCGGCGAGCTGGGCGTGGAGGTGGAGCTGCGCCAGACCGACGCCGAGCACGAGATGCTCGCGTGGGTGCACGCGGCGGCCGACGAGGGCCTGCCGGTGGTGCTGAACCCCGCGGCCTGGACGCACACCTCCGTGGCGCTGCGCGACGCCTGCGCCGAGCTGCGCGCGGGCCTGGTGGAGGTGCACCTGTCCAACGTGCACGCCCGCGAGGACTTCCGCCGGCACTCCTTCATCACCCCGGTGGCCACCGGGGTGATCGCCGGGCTGGGGGTGCACGGCTACGAGCTGGCGGTGCGCGCCCTGGCCGCGCGCCGCGCGTAGGCTCCTGGGGGCCCGCGCGGCGGCGCGGCGGCGGCCCGGCGGTGCCGGGTGCGCGCCGGCCGGCCGCACGTCGTTCAGGTCAGCAGCAGGTCAGCACGCCGGCGCCGCGCCGGTGGTCCAGCGGGACGCGAGCACGGGAGACGCAGTGGTCGAGCACATGAAGTGGTGGGGCTGGGGCCAGGAGGGCGTGGCCTTCCACCACGAGGACAAGCCGGGGCTGGCGCCGTTCGCGCGCCGCATGGCCGGCATCGACTTCGACGCGCCGCCGGTGCGCGTGCCGGAGCTGTCCGAGCTCACCGTGCCGGCCCCGCGCGCGCCGGGTGCGCTGCGCGAGGCGTTCGAGGCCGTCGTGGGCGCCGAGCACGTCCACGACGACGACCTCGACCGCGTCGTGCACGCCTACGGCAAGTCCATGCGCGACCTGGTGCGCATCCGCCGCGGCGACTTCGGCCGCCTGCCCGACCTCGTGGTCTACCCCGCCTCGGAGGCGGAGGTGGAGGGCGCGCTGCGCGTGGCGCTGGAGGCCGACGCGGTGCTCATCCCCTTCGGCGGCGGCTCGAACATCGTCGGCTCGCTGGAGGCCCCGCGCGACGAGCAGCGCCCGGTGGTCTCCCTGGACCTGGGCCGGCTGCGCCTGCTGCTGGAGCTGGACGAGACCTCGCAGCTGGCGCGCATCCAGGCCGGTGCCCTGGGCCCGGACCTGGAGGCGCAGCTGAACGCCCGCGGCTGGACGCTGGGGCACTTCCCGGACAGCTTCAAGCACTCCACGCTCGGCGGCTGGATCGCCACGCGCTCCTCGGGCATGCAGTCCGACCGCTTCGGCGACATCGCCGACATCACCCGCGCCGTGCGGGTGATCACCCCCGAGGGCGTGCTGGCCACGCGCAACGTGCCGGTGCAGGCGGCCGGCCCGAGCCTGCGCGAGGTCGTCCTGGGCAGCGAGGGCCGCCTGGGCGTGATCACCGAGGCCACGGTGCAGGTGCACCGCCTGGCCGAGGAGCGCGTGATCCAGGCGTACTTCTTCCCCGACTACGGCAGCGGCCTGAAGGCCATGCACGACATCGCCGCCTCCGACGCCTCCCCGAGCATCACCCGCGTCTCGGACGAGATGGAGACGCAGTTCACGCTGGCCACGTCCAAGAGGGGCAGCGCGCTCTCGCAGCTGCTCAGCCGGGGCGTGAAGCTCTACGCCAGCCGCGCCAAGGGCTTCGACCTGGAGCGCATGTGCCTGTCGTTCATCGGGTTCGAGGGCTCCTCGCTGCACGTCAAGCGCAGCAAGCGGCTGGTGGACGAGATCGTCAAGCGCCACGGCGGGTTCGGCGTGGGCACCGGCCCGGGCACCCTGTACGACCAGAAGAAGTTCGACACCCCGTACATCCGCGACTTCATCCTCGACCGCGGCGCCTACGGCGACGTGTCGGAGACGTCCTCGACCTGGGCCACGCTGAAGACGGTGCACGACAACGTCGTGGCCGCCGCGCACAAGGCCTTCGCGGAGATCGGCACGAAGGGGTTCATCTTCTGCCACCTCTCGCACAGCTACCACTCCGGCGCCTGCCAGTACTTCACGTTCGCGTTCCAGCCGCCCGCCGACCGCGACGGCCTGGAGGCGTACGACATCGTCAAGGGCGCGATCCAGCAGGCGTTCATCGACAACGGCGGCACCCTCTCGCACCACCACGCGGTGGGCCGCGAGCACAAGCCGTGGGTGGCCGACGACCTCTCCCCGGCCGGGGTGCGGCTCGTGCAGGCCCTCTTCGCCGGGGTGGACCCGGGCCGCAACCTCAACCCGGGTGCCGTCGTCGACTGACCCGGGCACTGAGGATAGGCTGCCCTCACCATCGACGAGGGGAGCAGGGGTGCGCGTGCGTGCGGGTGTCTGGAGCGGGCTGGGGGCGGGGCTGACCGCCGGGCTGCTGCTGGTGAGCGGGTGCGGTGCGGCCGGGACGGGCGGCACCCCGGCCCCGGCGGGCGCGGCCACCGACGGCGCGGCCGGGGCCGGGGCCGCCGCCGGTGAGAGCGCCGGCGCCTTCCCGCGCACGGTCGAGCACGACAAGGGCTCCACCACCGTGCCCGCGGCCCCGCGGCGCGTGGTCGCCCTCGACGACAGCCTCGTGGGCGCCGTGGCCGGTCTGGACGTGCAGGTCGTGGGCCACACCGGCGAGGCCTCCGGGCTGCCGGAGGTCTTCCGCCTGCCGCGCACGGAGGGCTCGCAGCTCGTGGGGCCGCTGGCCGAGCCGGGGCTGGAGGCGATCGCGCTGCTGCAGCCGGACCTCATCGTCTCCAGCACCGTGCGCCACGACGAGCTCTACGACGAGCTGTCCGCCATCGCCCCCACCGTCTTCACCGCGACCACCGGGCCGACGTGGAAGGACAACGTGCGCCTGGTGGGGCGGGCGCTGGGCCGCGAGCAGCTGGCCGAGCAGCAGCTGGCCGACTACGAGCGCCGCGCCGCCGCGGTGGGCGCCGACGTGCGCGCCGCGGCCGGCGACCCCACGATCTCGCTGGTGCGCTTCATGGAGGCCGGCGACCCGGCCCGCCTGTACGCGCGCGCCTCCTTCCCCGGCATCGTCCTGCGCGACGCGGGCCTGGCCCGCCCGGCGAACCAGGACGTCGACGAGTTCGCGGTCGAGGTCTCCCCGGAGCGCATCGACGAGGCCGCGGCCGACCGCGTCTTCTACTCGCGCTACGCCCTGGACGACCCGGCGGCCGCGGAGCCCTTCACCGGCAGCAGCCTGTGGCGCTCGCTGCCCGCCACGACCGAGGTGGCCGACGAGCGCTGGTACACCTCCGTCGGCGTGCAGGGCGCCCACCTGGTCCTCGACGACCTCGCGGAGGCCTTCGGCGTCGACCCGCACCGCGGCTGAGCCCCGCGCTCAGGCCACCCGCAGCTCGGCCCACACCGTCTTGCCGTCCCCGCGCGGGCTGACCCACCACCGCTCGGCGAGCACGTCGACGATGTGCATGCCCCGGCCGCTGAGGGACTCCTCGCCGGCGCCGCGCGGCAGCGGGTGCGAGGTGGAGGCGTCGTCCACGCCCAGGCACAGCCGGGCCGAGAGCGGGTCGTGGCGCACGGTCAGCGCCGCGCCGGAGCCGGTGTGCAGCACCGCGTTGGTCACCAGCTCCGAGACCACCAGCTCCGCCTCGTCGGCCACGCGCACCAGGCCCCAGCGGTCCAGGGTGGTGCGCAGGTGCGCGCGGGCGGCGGCCACGGCGCGGGTGTCGCCCGGCAGCTCCACCTGCGACTCGCGGCTGCCGGGGGCCGGGCCGTCGTAGTCGACCAGCAGCAGGGCCGCGTCGTCGCGCAGGGGGCCGCGGGCGGGGGACAGCAGCAGGTCCGCGAGGCGCTCGGCGGGTGCGCCGGCGTGCGTGCGCAGCAGCTCCTGCACGGCCGCCTCCCCGCGCGAGGTCTCCTCGTGCGGCCACTCCACGACGCCGTCGGTGTACAGCAGCAGCCGGCTGCTGCCGGGCAGGCGGTCGCGCGATGCGGGGTAGCAGGCGCCGGCGCTCACGCCCAGCGGGGGGCCGGGCTCGACGGCCAGCGCGCGCGGCGCGCCGGGGGAGAAGAGCACGGGTGCCGGGTGCCCGGCGCTGGCGACGGTCACCTCGCCGGTGGCGGTGTCCAGCGAGAGCAGGCAGCAGGTGGCGAACAGCTCGGCCTCCCCGGCCACGAGCAGCGCGTTGGCGCGCTCGAGGACCGCGGAGGGCTCGTGGCCCTCGCTGACGTAGGCGCGCACGGCGGTGCGCACCTGCCCCATGAACGCCGCGGCCGCGGCGCTGTGCCCCTGCACGTCGCCCATGACGATCACCAGGGAGCGCTCGGTGCGCACCGCGTCGTAGAAGTCCCCGCCCACCGCGGCCCCGTCGGCGCCGGGCAGGTAGCGCGGCGTGAGGGTCACCGCCTCGTCGCGCGGCAGGGACGGCGGCAGCAGGGCGGTCTGCAGCTCGCGGGCGGTGCCGGCGGCCTGCTCGGCGCGCAGCACCGCCTCGCGGGCGAGCACCTCGCGCCGGGCGCGGCGCTCGCGGTCGAAGAGGGAGACCACGAGCGCGGCGAGGTCGTGCAGGTCGGCGCGCTGGGTGCCGGTCAGCTCGCGCGGCTCGGGCCCGAAGGCGCACAGGGTGCCCAGGGCCAGGCCCTCGGGGGTCAGCAGCGGGGCGGCGGCGTAGGCGCGCACCTCGCCCATGCGCCCGTCGACCCACGGGTTGGCGGCGAAGCGCACGTCGCGGCGGGCGTCGGGGGCGTGCACGAGGACGCGGGCGCCGACGGTGTAGGCGCACATGGAGTCCTCGCGGGCGCAGTCGGCGCGCTCGAAGCCCTCGGCGGCGAGCTGGCGCTGCAGGTGCTCGTCGACGATGTTGACCACCGCCAGCGGCAGGCCGGTGACCCGGGTGGCCAGGCGCACGACGGCCTGCAGCTCGTCCGGCGGGTCGGCCCGGACGTCGACGTAGTCGCGCAGGGCCGCGAGGCGGGCGGCCTCGTCGGCGTCGGCGACCCCCTCCGCGGGGCCCGCTGAGGGAGCGCTGTGCACAACTACAGGTTACTAGACGACTACGCTGTGTTGTGAAGCTTCGCAGGGACCCGTGCGCGCCTCAGCGCCCGCCGCTCGGGTGGCGCCGCGAGGCGCCACCGGGCACGGCGTTCCACACCCGGCTGACCACCCCGCGCGGCACCACGTCGAGCAGGGTGGACACCGCCTTCCAGCGGCGGGTGGGCACGCTGACGACCCGGCCCGCGAAGGTGTCCTCCAGCGCGGCGTCGACCACCTCGCCCACGTCCAGCCACACCCGCCGCGTCAGCGCCGAGCGCCCGCCCGAGCGCATGCCGGAGCGGGCGTGGAACTCCGTGCGCACGTAGCCGGGGGCCACCACCGTCGCGCTCACGCCGGTGCCGCGCAGCTCCCCGGCCATGGTCTCGGTCAGCACGATGACGTACGCCTTCGCGGCCGAGTAGTGCCCGCCGCCGGGCACCATGCCGGCCACCGAGCCGACGTTGAGCACGTGCCCGCGCCCGCGGGGCACCATCGCGCCGGTCGCCGCGCGCGAGAGCACCAGCACCGCCCGGCACAGCACGTCGAACATCCGCTCGTGGTCGGCCGGGTCGCCGTCGACGAAGCGCTGCTTGAGGCCGAAGCCGGCGTTGTTGACGAGCACGTCCACCGGCCGGTGCGGGTCGGCCACCCGCTCGGCCACGCGCTGCAGCGCCGCGCGGTCGGCGAGGTCGGCGGCCAGCACCTCCACCGCCACCCCGTGCCGCTCGCGCAGGCGCGCGGCGCTGCCCTCCAGCCGCGCGGTGTCGCGCGCCACCAGCACCAGGTCGTGCCCGCGCGCGGCCAGGCGCTCGGCGAAGCCGGCGCCCAGGCCGGCGGTCGCGCCCGTGACCAGCGCGGTGGGGCGCGGCGCGGGCGGGCCCTGGGGGGCCCGGGGGGCGGACGGGGCGGGGGAGGGGGCGCTGCTCACGGCGGGCGAGCCTACGCCGGGCGCCCGCTCAGACCGCGACCGCCGCCGCGCTGCGCCAGCGCCGCTGCGCGAGCAGCGCCACCAGCGCCGCCGCCAGCACCGCCGCCGCCGCCACGCCCAGCGACTGCTGCGCCGTGCGGTGCTCCAGCACCGCCCCGGCGACCGCGTTGCCCACCGCCGCCCCCGCCGTGATGGCCGTGGACAGCCACGCCTGCGCCTCACCCATGCGCCGCGCGGGCGCCAGGTCGTCGACGAGGTGCTGGGCGGCGATGAGGTTGGGGGAGATGAACAGCCCCGTGGCGAACAGCGCGACCAGCAGCAGGGGCAGCGGCGCCGTGCCCCCGGCGCTGGCGGCCAGCGCCACGAGCAGGGCGCCGAAGCCGGCCAGGGTGACGACCAGGCGCACCCGGTCGGTGCTGCGCCAGGTGCGCCCGCCGTAGAGCAGCCCGCCCACGGCGCTGCCGCCGGCGATGGCGGCGAAGAGCACGCCCAGCTCGTCGGCCGAGCCGAAGCGCTCCTCGGCCATGCCGGCCATCGACACGTCCAGCAGCCCGAAACCCACGCTCATTGCCGCCATCACGGCCAGCACCACGAGGAAGGCCGTCGAGCGCAGCACCCCCGGCGCGGCGCCGCCGGTGCGCGCGGCGGCCCCCGCGGCGCTCGCGGGGGCGGGCGGCACGCGCGCGCCCTCGCAGCGGCAGTAGGCGACCGTGCCGCCGGCGAGCATCGCCGCCGTGGCCAGCAGCGGCACCACCGCCGGGCCCACCGCCAGCAGCAGCGTCAGCAGCAGCGGGCCGGCGACGAAGATCGTCTCCACCGCGACCGCGTCCAGCGCGTAGCCGCGCCGGCGCAGGCGCTCGTCGCCCACCACCGCGCGCCAGGTGGTGCGCATGGCCGGGCTCAGCGGCGGGAAGGTCAGCCCGACGCCGAGGGCCAGCAGCACCAGCACGGTGGCGGGCACGGCGGGCGCGGCCACCGCGGCGGTCAGCGCCAGCAGCAGCGCCGTGCTGGCGGCGGTGATCGGCAGCAGCACCCGCGGCTGCCCGTGGCGGTCCAGGGCGCGCCCCCACAGGGGCGTGCCGGCCGACAGGCCCACCGCGAACGCGCCGGTCACCAGGCCCGCGAGGTCCCACGCGTCGCGCAGGTCGCGCACCAGCAGCACCAGGCCCAGCGGCAGGGTCGCGATCGGCAGGCGCGCCACCACCGAGGCCGAGAAGGGAGCCGCCACCCGCGGGTCGCTCAAGAGGGCGACGTACCCCGCCATGTCCACCGTTCCCGTCCGCTCGTCCGGGCGCCGGCGCCCGGGGCCGGCCACCGCGCCGGCCCCCGCAGCCTGCCACAGGTGCCCGGAGCCACCGAACCGGTTCAGGGGCGCCCCGGCGCCGGGAGGGCGCGGACGCGGGTCGGGGGGCGGGGCGCCGGGCGGGGCGCCGGGCGGGGCGCCGGGCGGGAGCGCCGGGCGGGGCCTCAGGCGGTGCCGATGCGCGCGCAGCCGCCGCCGGCGCGGCGCGCCGCGGCCAGCGCCGCACCGGCCTGGCGCACCGCCTCGGCGGCGGTGGTCGCGCGCGCCGGCGCCAGGCTGGCGCCCACGCTGACGCGCGCGCCGGTGCCCGGGGCGGTGTGCGGCCAGCACTCCAGGGCGTGCAGCAGCGCCTCCGCGGCGCGCTCGACGACGCCCTCGGCGCCGCTGCGGCGCAGGCCCGTCAGCAGCACGGCGTGCACCCCGGCGACCGGGGAGCTCCAGCGGTCCCCGGCGCGCACCGCCGAGCGCATCCGGCGCTCCAGCTCCGCGGCCGCGGCGCCGGGGCAGCCGGCGACCTCCACGAGCAGCAGCGCGGTGCCGGTGCCGCGGTGGTGGTCGTCCTCGAGCACCGGCTCCAGCAGCGGCTCGAGCACCTGCGCCAGCACCTGCGCGGGCACGTGCGCGGGCACGTGCGCGGGTAGCGCCCGCGGCGCCCGCGCGGCGCCGGGCGCCCCCGTGACGTCGACCGTCCGCTGCGCGGGCACGGCACCGGCGCGCAGCGCGGCGTGCGGCGCGGCGTGCGGTGCGGGTGCGGCGGGGGCGGTGGGGGACGGGCTCACCGGTGGTGCATCGGCCGCGGCGGCACCGGGCTTGAGCGCGCGGTCCCGCGGCCTCCCGCAGGAGCCGTCGGTGCCCGGATCGTTCGACATCGTCGAACCGGTGGCGTTGACGCTCCGCAGGGCCCCTCCTAACGTCCGCGGCACGCGGCGCCCGCCGCGCGTCGACTCAACGAGGAGTTCACAGACATGGCACGGACCGGAACGGAGGCGGCGCCGGCGCCGCCCGTCGTGCGCCGCCGACCCACCCTCGCGGGCGAGCTGCTGGCGGAGTTCGCCGGCACCGCGATCCTCATCCTCTTCGGCGTCGGGGTCGTCGCCCAGGTCGTCGCCGGCCAGAACGGCGGCGCCGACTCGATCCACTGGGCGTGGGGCCTCGGCGTCACCTTCGGCGTCTACGTCGCCGGCCGCACCAGCGGCGCGCACCTGAACCCCGCCGTCACGCTGGCGCTGGCCGTCTTCAAGGGCTTCTCCTGGGCTAAGGTGCTGCCCTACTCGGTGGCCCAGCTGCTCGGTGCCTTCGCCGCCGCGCTGGTGGTGCGCTGGGTGTACGCCGACGCCATCGCCACGGTCGACCCGGGCACCACCTACGACAGCCAGGGCATCTTCTCCACCCTGCCCGGTGAGGGGGTGAGCATCGGCACCGCGTTCCTCGACCAGGTCGTGGGCACCGCGATCCTCGTCTTCCTCATCTTCGCGATCACCGAGCTGCGGGCCACCCCGCCGGCGGCCAACCTGGCGCCGTTCATCATCGGCCTGGTCGTCGTGGGCATCGGCATGGCCTGGGGCAGCAACGCCGGCTACGCCATCAACCCCGCCCGCGACTTCGGGCCGCGCCTGGCGTCCCTCCTCACCGGCTACGACACCGCCATGCGCGAACCCGGCGGGCAGTTCTACTTCTGGGTGCCGATCGTCGCCCCGGTCATCGGCGCCCTGCTCGGCGGCGGGCTGTACCGGGTGCTCGTCGAGCGGTACCTGCCCGACGAGGACGCCGACGCGCAGCCGGCCGGGCGCGTGCCCGCCGCGGACGACGACCGCCGCTGAGCGCGGCGCCCCCACACCCTGCAGAGAGGCAGCACGACATGGCGAACGAGAAGGCCCGGTACGTCGGCGCGGTCGACCAGGGCACCACGTCCACCCGGTTCATGGTCTTCGACCACAGCGGCAACGAGGTGGCCAAGTACCAGCTCGAGCACACCCAGATCATGACCAGGCCCGGCTGGGTGGAGCACGACCCGATCGAGATCTGGGAGCGCACCAGCTCCGTCATCCAGTCCGGCCTGCGCCAGGCGGGCCTGGGCGCGGAGGACCTCGCCGCCCTGGGCATCACCAACCAGCGCGAGACCGCGCTGGTGTGGAACAAGCGGACCGGCCGGCCCTACTACAACGCGATCGTCTGGCAGGACACCCGCACCGACCGCCTCGCCGCCGCGCTGGACCGCGACGAGCGCGGGCAGACGATCCGGCGCAAGACCGGCCTGCCGCCGGCGACCTACTTCTCCGGCGGGAAGGTCCAGTGGATCCTGGAGAACGTCGAGGGGGTGCGCGAGGCCGCCGAGCGCGGTGAGGCCGTCTTCGGCACCACCGACTCCTGGCTGGTGTGGCACCTGACCGGCGGCGTGAACGGCGGCGTGCACGTCACCGACGTGACCAACGCCAGCCGCACCATGCTCATGGACCTGGAGACGCTGGACTGGGACGACGAGCTGCTGGGCATCTTCGGCATCCCGCGCTCGATGCTGCCGAGGATCGAGCCGTCCTCGTGCACCGCCGGGTACGGCACCACCACCGCCGACGGCCCGCTGGGCGGGCAGGTGCCGCTGACCGGCATCCTCGGCGACCAGCAGGCCGCCATGGTGGGCCAGGTGTGCTTCGAGCCCGGCATGGCGAAGAACACCTACGGCACCGGCAACTTCATGCTCCTGAACACCGGCAACGAGCTGGTGCGCTCCAAGGCCGGCCTGCTGACGACCGTGTGCTACCGGTTCAACGACGAGGCGCCGGTGTACGCGCTGGAGGGTTCCATCGCCGTGACCGGCTCGGCCGTGCAGTGGCTGCGCGACCAGCTCGGCATCATCTCCGGCGCCGCGGAGTCGGAGAACCTGGCGCGCCAGGTCGAGGACTCCGGCGGCTGCTACTTCGTCCCCGCCTTCTCCGGGCTGTTCGCCCCGTACTGGCGCTCCGACGCCCGCGGGGCGATCGTGGGCCTCTCGCGCTACAACACCAACGCCCACATCGCCCGCGCGACGCTGGAGTCCATCTGCTACCAGAGCCGCGACGTCACCGAGGCGATGCGCGAGGACTCCGGGGTGGCCGTGGAGGTGCTCAAGGTGGACGGCGGCATCACCGCCAACCGGCTGTGCATGCAGCTGCAGGCGGACGTGCTCGGCGTGCCGGTGTCCAAGCCCGTCGTGGCCGAGACGACCGCGCTGGGCGCGGCCTACGCCGCCGGCCTGGCCGTGGGCTTCTGGAAGGACACCGCGGAGCTGACCGCCAACTGGAACGAGGGCGAGCGCTGGGAACCCAGCTGGAGCGAGCAGCAGCGCACCGACGGGTACGCCGGGTGGAAGAAGGCCGTGCAGCGCACCCTGGACTGGGTCGACGTCGACTGACGACACGGCACCGCACGGCACGACGCAGCACCGCGCAGCAGCACCGCGCAGCACCACGGCACCGGGGGGGGGGGGGGGGGGGGCCCCCCCCCACCACGAGCACGGCCGCGGTGCCCGCCCCGGCCAGCGCCACCGGCAGCACCGCGGCCCGCGCGCGCGGCACCAGCA
>NZ_JBJLRD010000005.1:0-124820 GCF_050871305.1 Kineococcus gypseus
CCGCACTACCCCCCCCCCCCCCCCCCCCCCCCCCCCCCCCCCGCCCCCCCCCCCCCCCCCCCCCCCCCCCCCCCCCCCCCCCCCCCCCCCCCCCCCCCGTCCCCGGGCGCCGCGCGCCCGGCGGGCTCAGGACGGGCGCCGGTACAGCGCCAGCTCCTCGGCGCGCACCCGCGGCGGACCCGCCGCCGCACCGTCGTCCGCGGGCAGGTCGGGGGACGCGCCGGCGTCGCCGGCCCGCTCGGCGGCGCTGCCGGCGGCCCCGCGAGCTGAGGCGGCGGTGTCCGCGGTGTCCGCGGCGGCCCTGGCGCCGGCTGGCCGGCCGTCCCCGTGCCCCTCGCCCTCGGTCTCGTCCCCGGCGTCGTCGGCGTCGTCGGGGTCGGCGGCGTCGTCGTCCAGCGCCCCGGCGGGCGCGCGCAGCAGCGCCCACGCGGCTGTCGCGGCCAGCGCGCCGGCCAGCACGACCACGCCCGCCTGCGGCCCCAGGGCCAGGAACGTCGAGACGGCCAGCCACTGCGTCGGCGGCAGCAGGTCGGTGGCCACGGCGGCGAAGCCGGCCAGCGCCACCAGCGACGCCAGGGCGACCGCCACCGCCACCGCGGTGGCGGCCCACCGCGCCCCCGCCCGCGGCACCAGCGGCGCCGGCCGCCCCGCCACGGCCACCGCCGCCAGCACCACCGCTCCCAGCGCCGACGCCAGCAGGGTCGTGTGCGGGGCCTGCCACTGCCACAGCAGCGCCCACCGCTCGGCCAGCAGCTCCAGACCGCCCGGCTCGCGCGGCAGCCCGTCCCCCGGCCCGCCGCCCAGGCCGAAGACCTCGTCCGACTCGCCGCTGAGGAACCGCCGGGCCACCTCCAGCACCAGCACCAGGGGCGCGGCGGTGGCGACCGTCAGCGCCCACCCCCCGAACGCCGAGGTGCGCCGCGCCCGCCGGGGGGCCGCGCCGTCCGGCGGCCGCGGGAGGGCCTTCGGGAGGACCTTCGGGAGGACCTGCGGCTCGACCCCGGGCGCGCTCACGCCCCGACGCTAGCGCCGACGCACCCGCCGCGGCAGGCCCCGCACCAGGTCGGGGCGGCGGGCTGGGGGTGCCGGGCCGGGGGTGCCGGGCCGGGGGCGCCGGGCCGGGGGCGCCGGGCCGGGGGCGCCGGGTCAGGGGCGCCGGTACAGGGCGCGGTCCTCCGCCCGCAGGCGCGGAGGCCCGTCCGGCACCGCCGGGGGAGCGGGTGCGCGGTGCGCGCCGTTCGCCGTTCCGTCGGTGCCGCCGTCGACCGCTCCGTCCACGGCGCCGTCGACCGTTCCGTTCGCGTGGCCGTTCACCGTGCCGTTCGCGTGGCCGTTCGCCGTGCCGTTCGCGTGGCCGTTCGCCGTGCCGTTCGCGCCGCCGCCCCGGGGCGGGCCGGGCTGCGCCGTCGCCGCGCGCGCGGCGGTGCCCGCACCGGCGGGGGAGGGGGAGGCGGCGGGGGAGGTGGGCGTCGTCCGCTGCCCGGGCCGCACCAGCACCACCGCGCACGTCAGCGCCGCGACAGCCGCCAGCAGCGCGGTGCTCACCGGCACGGCCGCCTCCAGCCAGCTCCAGGTGTCCAGCACGAAGAACGGCAGGTCGCGCTCCTCCTGCGGGCGGGCCACCGTGGCCAGCGAGCCGGCCACCAGGCCCGCGGCGACCAGCGCCACCAGCGCGCCGGTGCCCGCGCCCGCCCACCGCTGGGCGCGCCCGGGCACCAGCCGGGCCGGCCGCCCGGCAAGGGCCAGGCCGGTCAGCAGCAGCAGCCCCAGCACCGACGCCAGCAGCGCCGTGCCCACCGGCACCACCGAGAGCATCGTCGACCAGCGGTCCGTCAGGGCCAGGCCGTCCTCGCCGCCCAGCACCTCCCCGCCGCGCAGGCCGAAGCGCTCGCGGTCGCGCGCGCCGCCCAGGAACCGCCGGCAGCTCTCGGCGGCCGCCAGCACCGGCGCCGCCGCCACCACCACGAGCAGCCACCCGGCCGCCCCGCCCCCCTCGTCGTCGTCACCCGCCGCGTCCCCGGCCGCGTCCTCCTCGGAGTGCCCGTCCGGGTCCGCGCCGACGCCCTGCCGATCCTCGTCCTCGCCCCGCCCCGCCATGACCCCGACGGTACGTCCGCCCCGTCCGGCGGGCCCCCGGTGGAGCAGCGCGAGCACGCCGCGTGCGCCGTCCGGCGGGGCCGACGCACCCGTCCGTGTGACGCTGCGTGGTGAGGGACGACACGCGGTGCCAGGGTGTCGGGACACCGCCCGCGCCAGGGTGGGACCCACCGCCCGCGCGCGCGGGTGGCGCCGCGGCAGCCAGGAGGCCCGACCCCATGCACTACTCCCTCGTGAGCTCCCCGGTGCTCGGCTTCGACCTGGTGCGCCTGGCCGCGGGGGAGTCCGTCGCCGAGGTGCTGCTGCGCGCGCTGGACGCCGGGCCCCGCGAGCTCGACGTGCTCGCCGCCCAGCACGACGCCGGGGAGCGCGCCGCGGCGTGGGGGGCGGTGCGCGAGGCCGCCCGGGCCGTGCCGCGCCTGACGGACGTGCTCGGCCAGGTCGCCGGCGGCCTGGTCGACGGCGTCATGGGCGACGACGTGGCCGGCGCGCGCGTGGAGGCCGGCGTGCTGCGCGTGCTGCAGGGCTCCACGGTCGCCGACGCCGACGCGCTGCTGCGCCTGGTGCACCACGACGTGCTGGACTGGACGTGGAGCGCGCCGCTGGAGGGCGGCCCGCGGCTGCGCACCGAGACCGCCGGGTGCGCCGCCGACGTGCTGGCCGACGCCGCCGTCTCCGCCTACCTGGGCGAGCGCCTGCCCGCCGCGGTGCGCCACGTGCTGGTGCGGCCCTACCTGCACGCCTGCCGCGACCTGGCCCCGCTGCCGTCCGTGCCGCGCGACCTGGGCCCGCAGCAGGCCGGGGTGGCCGCCGTGCTGGAGCGCCTGACCCGCCTGGACGGCACCGACCGCGCCTGCCTGCGGGCGGTCTCCGACGCGCACCGCCCCAGCGGCGGGGAGTGGGCGAGCGCCGTGCACGACGCCTCGTGGGCGGTGCACCTGTCCGGGCGGGTGCGCACCGCGGCCGTCGCGCAGCTGCTGGCCGTGCGCGCCTTCCGCGCCGGGGGCCTGGACGCCGCCGACGGCGCGAGCGGGGTGTGGAACGCCGTCAGCGGCGTCGTGCACGCCGAGGTGGTCGCCGACCTGCTCTCCTCCGACGCGCGCGCGGTGCTGCTGCGCCCCTGGGCCGCCGCCTTCGGCGAGGACTGACACCCCGCCGCCCCCGGCCGGGCCCCACCGGCCCGGGCCCGGGCGCGGCGGTGGGTACGGTGGCGCGGTGCGGTCGCCGGACGGGGGTGCCCTGCGCCTGGTCCGCGCGGCGGTCCTGGCGCTGAGCGTCGTCGCCCTGGCCGCCGGCGCCCACGCGGCCTCCGACGAGCGGCTGCCGCCACCGCTGGTGCTGCTGGCCCTGGTGGTGCTCACCTGCTGCGGCGCCGTCGCGCTGACCGGCCGGCGGCTGTCCGCGCCGGCCCTGCTGGCCGTCCTGGGCGGCGGGCAGGCGCTGCTGCACGAGGCGCTGCTCGCCCTCGCCGTGCAGACCGTCGACGTGCCCGCGCACGGGCACCACCAGGTGTGGGTGCCGCTCGCGCCGGCGGTCGACGGCGCGGTCGGCGGCGCGGCCGGCGGCTCGCCGCCGGTGCTGCTCACGCACGCCGCCGCCACCGTCGCGGCGGCGCTGCTGCTCGCGCGCGGGGAGCGCGCGGTGTGGTCGCTGTGGGCGTGGCTGCAGCCGCTGCGGGTGGTGGTGCTCGCGGTGCTTCGGGTGCCGGTGCTGCTGCCGGTGGCGCCGGTGCCGGTGCTCGTCGGGGTGCGCCCGCGCTCGGTCGTGGGGCGCCGCCCGGCGCGGCGGGGTCCGCCGGCGGGGTCCGCCCCCGCCACGACCACCCGCTGAACCACCCCGGAGGACCCCGATGCGTTCCACCCTGCGTTCCACCCTGCGTTCCACCCTGCCCGCCCGCGCCGCCGCGGCCACCGCCGCCAGTGCCGCCGCGCTCGTGCTCACCGCGGCGCCCGCGTCCGCGCACGTGCGCGCGCTGCCCGACTCCACCGCCGCCGGCTCCTACGGCGTCGTGACGTTCCGCGTGCCCAACGAGTCGAACACCGCGGCCACCACGTCCCTGCGCGTCACCCTGCCCACCGGCACCCCCTTCACCCACGTCGCCGTCGAGCCCGTGCCCGGCTGGACGGCCGCGGTGCAGGAGGGGGCGCTGCCCGCCCCGGTGGACGTCGCCGGCGCCACCGTGACCGAGGCGCCCCTGGTCGTCACGTGGACCGCCGCGCCCGGCGCGGGCGTCGGCGTGGGGCAGTTCCAGGACTTCGCCGTGCAGGTCGGCCCGATGCCGGCCGCGGGCACGCGCGTGCTGCTGCCGGCGGTGCAGACCTACGCCGACGGCGAGGTGTCCGACTGGTCGCAGGTCGCCGGCCCGGACGGCGCCGAGCCCGACAGCCCCGCGCCGGGGTTCACGACCACCGCCGCCACCGGCGAGCACGGCACCGCCGCCGGTGGTGGCACCGCCGGCACCGGCACCACCGCGGGCACCGGCACCACCGCCGCCGCCGGTGGCACCGCGGGTGCGGCCCCGGGCGGTGACGGCACCGCCCGCGCCCTGGGCGGGGCCGGGCTGGTGCTGGGCGCCGGGGCGCTGGTCGTGGCGCTGCGGCGCCGCCGCACCCCCGCGCTCGGCTGAGCGCCGCGCCGGTGGGTCCCCGCGGGGCCCCACCGGCGCGTCCGCGCGCGCCACGCCGACCAGGCTTCAGGGTTCCGCCGCTGCCGCCGATGGAGTGGGGAGCCGCCCACCGGGGGCGTGCCGTGGAAGGGTCGGGTGCTTCGTGCGGGAACGGATCCGCGTCCTCGTCGTCGACGACTCCGTCGTCGTGCGGCGCATCGTCACCGACGTCCTCTCCTCCGACCCGGCCGTCGAGGTCGTCGGCACCGCCGCCAACGGCAAGATCGCCCTGGAGAAGATCCAGCAGCTCGAGCCGGACGCGGTCACCCTGGACGTCGAGATGCCCGTCATGGACGGCCTGGAGACGATCAAGCAGATCCGCCGGATCGACCGCCGCCTGCCGGTGGTGATGTTCTCCACGCTCACCGAGCGCGGCGCCGGCGCCACCCTGGAGGCGCTGGCCTCCGGCGCGTCGGACTACGTGACCAAGCCCGCCAACGTGGGCAGCGTCGCGGAGTCCATGGAGTCGGTGCGCGCCCAGCTCATCCCCAAGATCAAGGCGCTGGTGCCCGGTGCCGGGCGCCCGCCGGCCCCCGTGGCCCCGGCGCGCGCCGGTGCGCCCGCCGAGCCGGCCGCCACCCAGCACGCCCACCCCGCCGCGGCGCCCGCCGCCGCCGGGACCCCCGCCGCCGCGGCGCCGGTGCGCCCGCGCGGCGGTGCCGTGCGCACCCCCCGCGCCCTCGTGGTGGGCTGCTCCACCGGTGGCCCCGAGGCGCTGTCCAGCGTGCTGACCCGCCTGCCCGCCGGGCTGGGCGTGCCGGTGCTCGTCACCCAGCACATGCCGCCGGTGTTCACCCGCCTGTACGCGCAGCGCCTGGACAAGGTCAGCCCCCTGACCGTCGTGGAGGCCGTCGACGGCCAGCCCGTCGAGGCCGGCACCGTGTACGTGGCGCCCGGCGACTTCCACATGGAGGTCGTGCGGCGCGGGACCGCCCTGGTCGTCAAGCTGCAGCAGGGTCCGCCGGAGAACTTCTGCCGCCCCGCGGTGGACGTCATGTTCCGCTCGGCCGTCGCCGCCTTCGGCGGCGACCTGCTCGCCCTGGTGCTCACCGGCATGGGCTCGGACGGCAAGCTCGGCGCCAAGGCGATCGCCGCCGCCGGCGGGCAGGTCGTCGTGCAGGACGAGGCCACCTCCGTGGTGTGGGGCATGCCCGGCGCCGTCGCCCGCGAGGGCGTGGCCGACGAGGTGCTGCCGCTGGGCGCGATCCCCGACGCCCTGCTGCGCCGCCTCGGCGGCGCGCGCCCGGCCGCCGCGCCCGCGCGCACCCCCCTGCCGCCGGCCGAGTCCTTCCCCGGCCGCACCCCCCTCCCGGCGGCGACGCCGGTGACCCGCACCGCCGCTGCTGCGGCCCGACCCACGACTGGCAGGTGGTGACATGGCGCTGACCCCCACGACGTTCGAGTGGGTCTGCACGCTCGTCCGCAGGGAGAGCGCGATCGTGCTCGAGAAGGGCAAGGAGTACCTCGTCGAGTCGCGCCTGGTGCCGCTGGCGCGCGCGGCCGGCGCGCCCGACGTCAACGCCTACGTCGACGGCGTGCGGCTGCGCCCGGACCGCCGGGCGCAGACCGCGATCGTCGAGGCGCTGACGACGAACGAGACGTCGTGGTACCGCGACGGCGCCCCGTTCCAGGCGTTCTCCACGACGGTCGTCCCGGCCCTGAAGCAGGCGCGCGCCTCGACCCGCTCGCTGCGCCTGTGGTCCGCGGCCAGCTCCACCGGCCAGGAGGCGTACAGCCTGGCGATCGCGCTGCAGGACTCCGTGGTCGCCGAGGGCTGGCGCGCGGAGATCCTCGGCACGGACATCTCCACGGAGGTGCTGGAGAAGGCCAAGGCCGGCACGTACTCGCAGCTGGAGGTCAACCGCGGCCTGCCGGCCCCGCTGCTGGTGCGCCACTTCACGCGCGCCGGCATGAACTGGCAGGTCAACCCGAACATCCGCCAGATGGTGCGGTTCCAGCAGCTGAACCTCACCAGCAGCTACGCGGCGCTGGGCCAGTTCGACGTGGTCTTCCTGCGCAACGTGCTCATCTACTTCGACCTCCCCACGAAGCGGGACATCCTCGGGCGGGTGCGCAGGGCGCTCCGTCCCGACGGCTACCTCTTCCTCGGCGGGGCCGAGACGACGCTCGGCGTCGACGACAACTGGGAACGGCAACTCATCGGGCGGGTCTCCGTCCACCGGCCGAAGAACTGAGAGGACAAGGGACATGAAGGCACTGGTCGTCGACGACTCCCGCGCCATGCGGAAGATCATCGCGGGTGCGCTGCGCAAGCTGGGCTACGAGACGGTCGAGGCCGCCGACGGCGCCGAGGCGCTCAAGGCGCTGCAGGGCGGTCCGCTGCCCGAGCTGGCGACGGTCGACTGGAACATGCCGGTGATGGACGGCCTGACGTTCGTCACCCAGGTGCGCGCGATCCGCGAGTACCGCTCGATGAGCATCATGATGGTGACCACCGAGGCCGAGCACGGGCAGATCGTGCGCGCCCTGGCCGCCGGTGCGCACGAGTACCTGATCAAGCCCTTCACGGTGGAGGCGCTGGAGGAGAAGCTGGCCCTGCTGGGGCTGCTGCCGGAGGTGACCGCGTGAGCCAGGACACGGGTTTCGAGGCGCAGGAGGCCGTCGACTACGTCGAGGACGAGGCGCTCGCCCAGATCGTCGACCAGATGTGGCAGTCGTACTTCGGCCACGTCGAGCCGCTGCTGCCGGCCTTCGAGCCGCAGGAGGTCCCCGCGCCGGTGCTGTGCGCCAGCGTGGGCATCTCCGGTGCGCGCCCGGGCCTGGTGACCGTGCTGGTGCAGAAGGCCGCGGCGCAGCCGCTGGCCGCCGCGCTGCTGCAGGAGGACGGCGAGCTGACCGACGAGGACGTCTACGACGCCCTCGGCGAGATGGCCAACATCATCGGCGGCAACATCAAGGCCCTGGTGCCCGACGCCGGCGCGCTCGGCCTGCCCGCCATCGCCGAGGCCCCGCCGCTGCCGCGCACCAACAGCCGCTGCGCGGCGCGCCTGGACGCGAACTGGCAGGGGCACTGGATGACGTTCGTGGTGTGGCTGTCCGGGACGGGGGCCTGACGGTGAAGGCTCTGGTGGTCGACGACTCGCGCGTGATGCGCCAGATCGTCATCCGCACCCTGCGCCAGGCCGGTTTCGACTGGGTCGAGGTCGTCCAGGCCGAGAACGGCCGCGAGGGTTTCGAGGCCGTGCGCGCCGAGAACCCCGACATCGTCCTGTCGGACTGGAACATGCCCGAGGCGTCCGGCTACGAGATGCTGCAGAACCTGCGCGGCTCGGGCCTGGACGTGCCCTTCGGGTTCGTCACCTCCGAGGGCTCCGAGGAGATGCGCGAGAAGGCCGCCGCCGCCGGCGCGCTGTTCCTCATCGCCAAGCCGTTCACCCCCGAGGCGTTCGCCGAGGCCCTCTCCCCGGTCCTCGCCGGCGGCACCGTCAAGGCCGCCGCCGCGCCCGCCGCCCCGGCGGCCGAGCGCCCCGCGGTGACGATGGACAAGAGCCCGCTGCCCTCGAACCTGGCGATCCGCAACCTGCTGGAGGACCTGCTCGGCCGCGAGGTCGAGGTCTCCCCGGGTACCCCGTGCCCGGTGGGCGGCAAGCCCGGCGCGGCCGTCGGCCTGTACGTCGACGACCGCCTGCGCTCGGCGGCCGTGGCGGTGTTCGACTTCGCGCTGGCCGCGCACGCCGGCGCCGCGATCGGCCTGCTGCCCCCCGGGGCCAGCGAGGCCGCGATCGAGGACGGCGAGCTGTCGGAGTCGCTGCGCGTGAACGCCAACGAGGTCCTCAACATCATGGCCTCGCTGTTCAACGTCGAGGGTGCCCCGCACCTGAAGCTGCACGCGGCGTACGCGCCCGGCGAGACCCTGCGCCCGGACGTGACCGCCTGGGCCACCGGCACCGGCAGCCGCCTGGACCTGGACGTGCAGGTCGCCCGCTACGGCAAGGGGCGCCTGAGCATCGTCACGCTCTGAGCCGTCCCGCCCCCGGCCCCCGTCGCGCCCGCGCGACGGGGGCCGTCGGCGTCCCGGGGGACCGGCCCGCTCAGCGCGCCGCGGCGCCCGGGCGCTCGTCCACCACCACGACGCTGCCGCGCCCGGTGCGCTTGGCGCGGTACATCGCCTCGTCCGCGGCCCGCAGCAGGCCGGCGCCGGTGCCGGTGCCGCGCAGCACCACGCCCACGCTGGCGCTGAGCACCGCGTCCACCTCCCCGCCCGCCCCCGGGCGCGCCCCGGCGCGCGCGTCGCGCAGCCGGAAGGGGCGGTGCAGCGCCGCCAGCACCCGCTGCGCCGCCGCCAGCGCCTCGCCGGGCGCGGCGACGTCCTCCAGCAGCACCGCGAACTCGTCGCCGCCCAGGCGCGCGAGGGTGCCCGCCCCGCCCAGGCACACGCGGAACCGCGCCGCCACCTGCACCAGCAGGTCGTCGCCGGCGGCGTGGCCGAGGTCGTCGTTGACGGCCTTGAAGCCGTCGAGGTCGGCGAAGAGCACCGCCGCGGCGCCGCCGGTGCGCCCCGCGCGCGCCACGGCCTGCTCGAGCCGCTCGGCGAACAGCCGCCGGTTGGGCAGCTCGGTCAGCGGGTCGTGCAGCGCCGCGCGGGCCAGGCGCGCCTCCAGCTCCCGGTGCTGCGTGACGTCGCGCACGCACACGATCGTGCCCAGCCGCTCACCGCCCGGCCCGAGCAGCGGCGAGACCGTCACGTGCGCGTCGAAGCGGCCGCCGTGCAGGCGGCGGCTGCTCAGCTCCAGGTGCACCACCGCCTCGCCGCGGGCCTCGGCCTCCGCGCGCTCGCGCACGGCGTGCTCGGGCGCGTCGACGAAGGCGCCCAGGTGGTGCCCGAGCAGGTCCGAGGGGGCGCAGCCGTGCAGCGCCGCCAGGGCCGCGTTGGCGTAGACGACGACGTCGGCGGCGTCGAAGACCGCCACCCCCTCGCCCACCTGGTCGGGCACCTGCGCCAGCAGCTCCGGGCGCAGCGGGGCGCACCCCCTCGCGGGGTGAGGGGCCCCGGTGCTCGCCGCGCTGCTGTGCACGTGGTCATCCTGGGTGCGCGCGCTCGCGCACCTCAAGCGGTTCGGCAGGGTCCGGCTCAGGCCCCGCGCCGCACCACCACCGCGGTGGTGTCCGTGGAGCCCGTGCCGGGGCCCGCGGCGGGAGCGGCCAGGAGCAGCGGCGGCGGGGCCGGGCGACCCAGCAGGTAGCCCTGCGCGCAGTGCACGCCCAGGTCGCCCAGCACCGCCAGCTCCGCGGGCCGCTCCACGCCCTCGGCCACCAGCGTGGCGCCCACCTCGGAGACGAAGCCGACGAGGGCGCGCGCCACCGCCCGCCGGGCGGGGTCGGCGTCGATGCCGCGCACGAACGCGATGTCCAGCTTCACCACGTCCGGCGACAGGTGCAGCACGTGCTGCAGGCTGGCGAACCCGGAGCCGGCGTCGTCCACCGCCACGCGCACCCCCGCGGTGCGCAGCGCCCCCGTGCGCCCGGCCAGCGCCGGGTAGTCCAGCACCCTCTCGTGCTCGGTGACCTCCACGACCACCCGCCCGCGCGGGGCGCCCAGCAGCACGTCCAGCGTCTCCTCGTCCAGCAGCGCCTCGGCGGAGGCGTTCACGCTCAGGTACGCCCCCGGCGGCACCGCCGGCAGCAGCTGCAGCGCGGAGCGCACCGCGGCGCGCTCCAGGCGCACCCCGGCGCCCGCCGAGCGGGCGTCGGCGAAGACCTGCTCCGGCGCCCGCGCGAAGCCGTCCTCGCCGCTGAAGCGGCTGAGGGCCTCGGCGCCCACGACCAGCCCGGTGCGCAGGTCCACCACCGGCTGCAGGACCGTGCTGCGCCCGCGCCCGGCGACCATCGCCTCCAGCGACGCCAGCCGCCCGCGGCGCTCGGCGCGCCGGCGCTCGCGGTGGTGCAGCACGCCGGCGACCAGGGCCGCCACCACCCGCAGCGCCTCCACCTGGCGCGGCTGCAGCGCCTCGCGCCCGTCGGCGGGCACCCCCAGCAGCCGCCCGCCGGGCCCGCCGCCGGGCAGCGGCACGTCCACCCCCAGCGTCCCGCGCACCAGGTCCGCGCCGTCCAGCAGCCGGCCGGTCGCGCACGCGTCCAGCGCGCTGGAGGCCTGCTCCACGACGGTGCGCTCGCCCTCGCGCTGCAGGGCCAGCGCCGCCACCGGGGTGCCGAAGATGTCGCGGGCCAGGTCGAGCAGCTGGGCGACGGCGTCCTCGTCCTCGGACACGACGTGCCTCTCCCCTCCTGCCGCCACGGCGCGCGGTCCGCTCCCGCGCGCGGCCCGCTGGGCGCGCGTCGGTGCGCGCGCCCGCGTCCCCCGGCCGCCGGATCCGACCTTGGCAGACGCCGCCGGTCGGGGCAACGCCGACGCGCGCCGCTCAGCGGCGCGCGTCGCGCCCGGTGGGGCCGTGCCGGCGCATCCGCCACACCGCCCCCATCGCCTCCGTGATGATCGCCCCGGACATCTTCGAGGTGCCCGCGGTGCGCTCGGTGAAGAGGATCGGCACCTCGCGCACCCGCGCGCCGCGCTGCAGCGCCGCCAGCGTGGTCTGGATCTGGAACGCGTAGCCGGCGGCCGTGAGCGCGTCGAGGTCCAGCGAGCGCAGCAGCGGCGCGCGCCACGCCTTGTACCCGCCGGTCAGGTCCGCCACCGGCGCGCGCAGCAGCACCCGCGCGTAGGTGTTCGCCCCGCGCGAGAGGGCCTTGCGGTACCAGGGCCAGGCGTCGTCGAGGGCGCCGCCGGGCACGTAGCGCGCCCCGAGCACCAGGTCCGCGCCGGCGGCCAGCTCGTCGAGCATGCGCGGCAGCACCTCCACCGGGTGCGAGCCGTCGGCGTCCATCTGCACCACCGCGTCGTGCTCGCCGGTGCGCAGCACCTCCGCGAAGCCCGCCCGGTACGCCGCGCCCAGGCCGTCCTTGACGGTGCGCGTCAGCAGCCGCACCCGCCCGGCGGGCAGGCCGGCCGCCACCCGGCGCACGATCTCACCGGTGCCGTCGGGGGAGGAGTCGTCCACGACGAGCACGTCGGGGGCGACGGGGCTGTCCAGCAGCCGCTGCAGCATCGCGGCGATGTTGCCGGCCTCGTCGTACGTGGGCAGGACGACGACGGCGCGCAGGGCGTGGGACAACGGCACTCGCTCGGGGTTCGGTCGGGCGGCGGACGCCCGACGCTACCCCAGCGCCCGCACCCGGCAGCGGGCCCCGCCGCCGGGCCCGCTCGCCGGGGCGGCTCAGGCCTGCAGCGGCTGGAAGCGCGGCGCGGGGGCGGCGGGCAGCACCACGGCCTGGGCGGTCACGACGCGCTCGCCGTCGAAGGTCAGGGCGGGCGAGCCGTGCAGCTCGTACCCCTCCGCCAGCGCGGCGCTGACCTTCTCGCAGAAGGCGCGGTCGTCGGTGCCCGTCAGCAGCCGGTAGCGCAGCCGGCCGTCGACCTCGCCGGGGGTGGTGGTCATCGCGGGTGCCTCTCCGTCCGGGGTGCGCCGGCCCCGCCGTCGGCCGGGACCCGGCGCGAACGCTACCGCCGCGCCAGGTCGCGCGCCGGGCCCGGCCCGGTGCCAGGATCGGCGGTGTGAGCGCTGACCCGGACGACGTGCTGGACCTCGACCGCGTGGCGCACGCGGCCCTCGCGATGGAGCCCGGGCAGCTGCGCCGGCTCGTCGCGCGCGAGGGGGGCGGGCCCTGGCTGGCCGGTCCCGACCACGGCGACGGGCGCGCCCTGGACGTGCGCCCGGCCGTCGGCGGGCGCGGGCTGACCGTGGCGCGCGCTGACGCCGTCGAGCTGGTGCGCCGCGTCCTGGACCACCGCCTCCTCGAGGGCTCCCTCGACGAGCAGCAGCACGACCAGATGCTCACCGAGGCCGTCGTGGGCCTGACCGGCACGCGCTGAGGCCCCGCCCGTCGCGCTCCCGCGGCGCCCGCCCGCGCGGGTGCGGCGCCCCGCGCCCCGTGCCACGTTGGGGGCCGACGCCAGCACGGACCACGACGCGAAGGAGCACACCGTGTTCGGAAAGCTCGACACCCCCGAGAAGGTCTTCAGCCACGAGCTGGGGGCGGCGCTGACGATGGAGCGCGACACCCTGGCGATGCTGGAGGACCTGCAGCAGGCCGCCCAGCGCGAGGAGGTCAAGGAGCTGCTGCGCGAGCACGCCGCCGAGACCCGCGTGCAGATCGAGGTCGTCGAGCAGTGCTTCGGCCTGCTCGGCGAGGAGGTCGACGACTCCCCGTGCCCGGTCACCAAGGCCCTGGCCGCCGAGGCGCGCGCGAAGCTGAAGGCGGTCGACGACTCCCTGGCCGACGCGGTCGTGCTCGCCGGCGCCCTGCAGACCGAGCACCACGAGCAGGCCGTGTACGAGAACCTCGTCGTGCACGCGCGCGCCCGCGGCGCCGAGCGCGTGGCGACCCTGCTGGAGTCCAGCCTGGCCGTGGAGCAGCAGGCCGGCTCGCGGGTGCTGGAGCTGATCCGGCGCATCGCCACCACCGGGGTGGCCACCGAGCACCACGGCCGCAGCGCCGGCGCCACGGCGGGCATCGTCGCCGGCGTCGCCGCCACGATCGGCGCGGCCGCCGTGGCCGCCACGCGCGCCTCCCACCACGAGGGCGGCGAGCACGCGGCCACGACCACGACCACGACCACCGCGCCGGTGACCACGACCACCGCGCCGGTCACGACGACCACCACCGGCGGCACCACCGGCGCCACCACCACCGGCGCGACGACGACGGCCGGCACCGGCGCCACCGCGGGCACGGGCGAGGAGCTCAACGACCACGCCCTGCTCGAGCGCATCGAGGTCAGCGAGCACCCCGAGCACGACACCACCGGCCGCTGAGCCACCGGCCCCCGCACCACCGGGGCGGGGGGGGGGGGGGGGGGGGGGGGGGGGGGGGGGGGGGGGGGGGGGGGGGGGGGGGGGGGGGGGGGGGGGGGGGGGGGGGGGGGGGGGGGGGGGGGGGGGCGGGCCAGGGGGCGGGCCGGGGGGCGGGCCGACCGGCGGGCCCGCGGCCGCCGGGGAGGGCGCGCCCGCGGCGGTGCGGGCGGTGTGGCACCTCGTCGAGCGCACGGGAGCCCCGGCGGCGGAGTCGCTGGAGCGCTGCGCCGCGGGGTTGCGCGCGGAGGCCGCCGCGCGCGCCGCGGTGCGCACCGCGACCGCGGGCGCGCGGGTCAGCGCCCGCACCGTCTCCCTGCTGCCCCTGGCCGGCCTGGCCCTGGGCGCCGCGCTGGGAGCGCCGCCGTGGGAGGCGCTGCTCACGTCCCCGGCCGGGCGCGCCTGCGCGCTCGCGGGGGTGCTCCTGCTGCTGACCGGCCGCTGGTGGACCGCGCGCCTGGTGCGCGCGGCGACGGCGGCGGGGCAGCGGTGAGCGCCCTGCCCGCCATCGCCGCGGCGCTGCTGCTGGCGGCCGCCGTGCTGGTGGCCGGGCTCGGGGACCCGCCGGCGGTGCCGCGGCGCGGCCCGCGCGCCCCTGCCCGCCGGCCCCCGCGCCGCCGCCGCGGCACGCCGGACGCGGCCACGGGGCCCGACCCGGCCCTGCTGCTGGAGCTGACCGCGGTGGCCATCGGTGCCGGGCTGCCGCCGGGGCGCGCCCTGGAGCAGGCGGTGCGGGCCGGGCAGGAGGCCGCCGGCTGGGACCTGCCCGCCGACCTGGCGCGCGCGTGCGCGCAGCTGGGTGCCGGTGCCGGCCCCGAGCGCGCCTGGGAGGGCGTGGAGGAGCGGTGGTGGCCGCTGGCCGAGCCGCTGCTGCTGTCGGCGCGCACCGGCGCCTCGGCCGCCGCCCTGCTCGTCTCGGCCGCCGCCGGCTGCCGGGCCGAGCGGGCCCGGGCCGCCGCCGAGGCCGCCGCCCGGCTGGGCTCGCTGCTGGTGCTGCCGCTGGGGCTGTGCACCCTGCCGTCCTTCCTACTGCTGGGCGTGGTGCCGGTCGTGCTCTCCCTGGCCGGTGACGTCCTGACCGGCTGACCGGCTCCACGCGCCCGGCGCTCCCCAGCCCGCTGGGACCGGGCGTTGTCCACACCCGTTGCACCGCAGCGGTTCTGCAGGTGGCCGCGGGGTCCACCGTGGTGACGTGCCGGCGCGCCGCCGGCCGCGAGGGCCGGCCGCGCCGGCGAGGGAGGAGCGAGGGTGGACGAGCGGGTGCACGAGCTGGTGGCCGAGCCGGTCGAGGGCGGAGCCGACGACGGGCTCGAGGAGGTCCTGGACGGGGTGTTCGAGGAGGTGCCCGAGGAGGACGCCGACGAGGTGCCCCAGGAGGACGTCGATGAGGCGTTCGGCGAGGCGTTCGGCGAGGGGCCCGGCGCGCGCGACGCGGGGATGGCCACCGCCGAGTACGCGATGGCCACGCTGGCCGCGTGCGGCTTCGCGGGCCTGCTCATCGCGGTGCTGCGCAGCGCCGAGGTGCGCGGGCTGCTGCTGGGCGTGGTGCGCCAGGCCCTCTCCCTCGGGTGAACCCGCCGGGCCGGGCGCGCCGAGCGCGTCCGACGGGCCGGGCGGGCCGGGCGCGCGGGGACGGCGGCTCGGTGGTCGCCGAGCTGGCCCTGGCCCTGCCGGGGGTCGTGCTGGTGCTGGCCCTCGTGCTGGGCGCCGGGCGCCTCGTGCTGGCGCAGGTGGGCTGCGCCGACGCGGCGCGCGCCGGTGCCCGCGCGGCCGCCCGGGGCGACGAGGCCGCCGCGGTGCGCGCCACCGCGGCGGCGCTGGCCCCCGCCGGCGCCGCGGTCGCCGTCCGCCCGGGCGGTGCCGGCGTCACCGTGGAGGTCAGCTCCACCCAGCGGCTCGCCGGGCCGCTGGGCGGGCGGGTGGTGGTGCGCTCCTCGGCGACCGCCGCCGTCGAGACCGGGGTGCTGCCGTGACCCGCCGCGCGGGCGGCGACGACGGCAGCGGCGCGGTGCTGCTGCTGGGCGTCGTGGCCGTCGCCCTGGCGCTGCTGCTGGCCGTCGCGGGCCTGGGCGCGGCGGTGCTGGCCCGCCACCGCGCCCAGGCGGCGGCCGACCTGGCCGCGCTGGCCGGTGCCGACGTGGTCGTGGGGCGGGTGCCCGCCCCGGCGGGGGGTGCGTGCGCGCGGGCGCAGGGGGTGCTGCGCGCGCACGGCGCCACCGGCAGCTGCGCGCTCGCCGCGGACGGCACCGTGCGCGTCAGCGCCGAGGTGGTCGTCGGCGGCCCGCTGGCGGCCCTGCTGGCCGGCACCCCGGCGCGCGCCCCGGCGCGTGCCGGGCCGGCGGGGGCTGAGGCGACGGGGGCTGAGGCGACGGGGGCTGAGGCGACGGGGGCCGCAGCGGCGGGGACCCCCGACGGGCCGGAGCGGTGAGCGCCGCGGGCACCGGTGCGGCCACCGGCGCCGGCGCGTCAGGCCGGCGCGCCGGCGTCGAGGGCGGCCACCACGACGTCGAGCACGGCGATCGCCCCGGCCTTGTCCAGCGGCTCGTTGCCGTTGCCGCACTTGGGCGACTGCACGCACGCCGGGCAGCCGGTGGCGCAGCGGCAGGCGCGCACGGCGTCGCGGGTGGCGCCCAGCCACTCGCGCAGCCGGTCGTGGCCGCGGTCGCTGAACCCGGCGCCACCGGGCACCGCGTCGTGCACCACCACGGTGGGCAGGCCGGTGTCCGGGTGCAGCGCGGTGGACAGCCCCCCCAGGTCCCAGCGGTCGCAGGTGGCCAGCAGGGGCAGCAGGCCGATGGCGGCGTGCTCGGCGGCGTGCAGGGCGCCGGGCAGGCGCTGCAGCGCGCCGCCGACGGCGTCCTCGGCCACCTGCGCGTCCAGCGACCACCACACCGCGCGGGTGCGCAGCGTGCGCTCGGGCAGGTCCAGCGGCTCCTCGCCGAGCACCTGCCCGGTGCCGGCGCGCCGGCGCAGGAAGCCGGTGACGCGGCTGGTGACCTCCACGACGCCGCGCGAGACCGTCAGCGGCCCGTGCTGCGCGCTGGCCTCCACGGCCAGCACCCGCACGTCGCCGCGGCTGCGCGCGTGGGTGGTGTGCTCGGGGGTCTCGGCGTGCACGAGCGCGACGCCGCCCTCGAGGTCCAGCTCGTCGACGACGTAGGTGCGCCCCTGGTGCACGTGCACGGCGCCGCGGTGCACGGAGGAGTCCGCCGCGGCGGACTCCACGGTGCCCAGCACCCGGCCGGTGCCGGCCTCGACGATCCGCACGGTGCCGCCCGCCCCGCGCAGGTCGGTCAGGTCCGCGGCCCGGTCCGGGCGCGTCCAGTACCAGCCCTGCGCGCGCCGGCGCAGCGCCCCGCGCCGCACGAGCAGCTCCACCACGCCCGCCGCGGCCGGGCCGAACAGCCGCAGGTCCTCCTCGGTCAGCGGCAGCTCCTGCGCGGCGGCGGCCAGGTGGGGCGCGAGCACGTAGGCGTTGGAGGGGTCCAGCACGGTGGCCTCGACGTCCACGCCGAACAGCGCCTCCGGGTGGTTGACCAGGTAGGTGTCCAGCGGGTCGTCGCGCGAGACGAAGACGCCCAGCGCCGGGCGTCCGCGCCGCCCGGCGCGGCCGAGCTGCTGGCGGAAGGAGGCACGCGTGCCCGGCCAGCCGGCGACCAGCACGGCGTCCAGGCCGGCGACGTCCACGCCCAGCTCCAGGGCGCGGGTGCTGGCCATGCCCAGCACCCGGCCCGAGCGCAGGCCCTCCTCCAGCTCGCGGCGCTCCTCGGGCAGGTAGCCGCCGCGGTACGCCAGCACCGAGCCGGCCAGCTGCGGGGCGCTCTCCAGCAGCCGCCGGCGCGCGCCGGCGGCCACCGACTCGGCCCCGGCGCGGCTGCGCACGAACGCCAGGGTGCGCACGCCGCGCGCCACCAGGCCCGCCAGCAGGTCGGCGGTCTCGGCGGTGGCGGTGCGCTGCTCGGCGCGCTCGCCCTCGGCGCCGGTGCCCTCGCCGACCTCCTGCGCCGCGCCGGCCGCGCCCACCGGCGGCGGCTCCCACAGCGCCACCGACACCCGCGGGCGCGCCGAGGCGTCCTCGGTGACGGCGTGCACCTCCACGCCCGTCAGGGCGCGCGCGGTGGCGGCCGGCTCGGCCACCGTGGCCGAGGCGAGCACGAACACCGGCTCGGCGCCGTAGCGGGCGGCCAGCCGGCGCAGCCGGCGCAGCACCGCCGCGGCGTGCGAGCCGAACACCCCCCGGTAGGTGTGGCACTCGTCGACCACGACGAAGCGCAGCCGGCGCAGGAACGGCGCCCAGTGCTCGTGGCCGGGCAGCACCGAGCGGTGCAGCATGTCGACGTTGGTGAGCACCAGCGAGGCGTGCCGGCGCACCCAGCGGCGCACCTCCGGCGGGGTGTCGCCGTCGTAGGTGGACGTCAGCGGCCGGTCCAGGCCCAGCGCGCGCAGCCGGGCGTCCTGGTCGGCGGCCAGCGCCTTCGTCGGCGCCAGGTACAGCGCGGTCGCCCCCCGCTCTCCCAGCCCGTCGGAGGGGGCGCGCAGCGCGGTGAGCACCGGCAGCTGGAACGCCAGCGACTTGCCCGAGGCGGTGCCGGCGGCGAGGACCGTGGAGCGCCCCGCGCGCACGGCCTCGGCGGCCAGCGCCTGGTGCCGCCACGGCAGCCCGCCGGTGCCGCGCTCCAGGGCCGCGACGACCTCCGGGTCCGCCCACGCCGGCCAGGGCACCCGCTCGCCGGCGCGCTCGGGCAGCTTCTCCACGTGCCGCAGCCGGCCGCGGCGCTCGCCCTCCCGCAGCAGCCACCGCCACGCCGGCGCCTGCGGGGGCGCCGCCCCCTCCACCGTCGCCCGGGCCACGGCTCCAGTGTCCCCCCGGGCACCGGCCGGCCCCGCGGTGCTGGGCGCGCCCCCCGTGGAGCGCGATGGTTCAATGCATCAGGGCGTGTCGGCCGGCACGCGCTACGCCAGCAGCAGCGAGGAGGGGTCCTGTGGACCTGTCGGTGACCAGCCGTGAGGAGAGCGGCCGGACCGTCGTCGAGGTGTCCGGTGAGATCGACGTCTACACCGCACCCACCCTGCGCGAGCGGCTGAACGAGCTCGTCGGCGCCGGTCACCACCACCTCGTGGTGGACATGGAGGGCGTGGAGTTCCTCGACTCGACCGGCCTGGGCGTCCTGGTCGGCGGCCTGAAGCGCGTGCGCTCGCACGACGGCTCCCTGCACCTGGTGTGCCAGCGCGAGAAGATCCTGAAGGTCTTCCGCATCACCGGGCTGACGAAGGTCTTCCCCATCCACGACACCGTCGCCGAGGCCATCGCCGCGTCGGCGGCGGCCGACGAGGCCAACGCGACGTCCTGAGCCCGCCGTGCCCACGGTCGGCCTCCGCTTCACCCCGCTCGCCGAGCACGTGCGCACCGCCCGCCTGGTGGCGGTGTCGGTCGCGCGCCGGGCGGGGTTCGGCGAGGACCAGCTCGACGAGATCCGCATCGCCATCGGCGAGGCGTGCGCCCGCGCGGTCAGCGCCGCCGAGGCCGCCGCGGGGCGCGCCGGGCTGGTCGACATGCGCCTGCGCGACGACGAGGACCGCCTCGACGTGACGGTCCTGGGGTGCGGCGAGGACGGCGCCCCTCTGCTGCCGGAGGAGGCCACCGGCTCCCAGGACGCGCTCTCGCTGGCGCTCATGACCGGCGCGGCCGGCACCAGCACCCCCTCCGCCGCCCCCGGCGGGGTGCACCTGAGCTGGGTGCGCGAGCGCACCGGCGCGGTGGTGCAGCCGCTGGGCTGAGGCCGCCGGCCCCCGGCCCGCGGTGCCCAGCACGTCGCAGCACCCCCCGGCGCGCCCCGGCGCGATCAACGTGGCACCCCGGGTGCCCGGGTCCTACGCTGCGTGCACACCGCCACACGTCGAGGAGGACGGATGGGCACGTCCGAGGGACTCTCCAGCACGGGGCAGGGCGTCGTCGGCGCCGTCGCCGTCGTCTCGCTGGCCGCGCTGGTCGCCGCCTGGGTGTTCCGGCGGCAGGTCCTCGCCGCCGGTGAGGGCACCGAGCGCATGCGCGAGATCGCCGGTGCGGTGCAGGCCGGCGCCGCCGCCTACCTGCGCCGGCAGTTCCGCACCCTGGCGTGGTTCGCCGTCGCGGTGGTGCTGCTGCTGCTGGCCCTGCCCGCCGACGGCTGGGACCTGCGCGCCGCCCGCAGCGTCGCGTTCCTCGTCGGGGCGCTGTTCTCCGCCGCGATCGGCTACCTCGGCATGTCGCTGGCGGTGCGCGCCAACGTGCGCGTGGCCGCCGCCGCGCGCGAGGGCGCCGGCGGGCGCGAGCACGGCATGCGCCTGGCCTTCCGCACCGGCGGGGTGGTCGGGATGAGCACCGTGGGCCTGGGCCTGCTGGGCGCCTCGGTGACCGTGCTCGTCTACGGCGACGACGCGCCGACGGTGCTGGAGGGCTTCGGCTTCGGCGCGGCGCTGCTGGCGATGTTCATGCGCGTGGGCGGCGGCATCTTCACCAAGGCCGCCGACGTCGGCGCCGACCTCGTCGGCAAGATCGAGCAGGGCATCCCCGAGGACGACCCGCGCAACCCGGCCACGATCGCCGACAACGTCGGCGACAACGTCGGCGACTGCGCGGGCATGGCCGCGGACCTGTTCGAGTCGTACGCGGTGACGATCGTCGCGGCGGTCATCCTGGGCCGCACCGCCATCGGCGAGGCCGGCCTGGTGCTGCCGCTGCTGGTGCCGGCGATCGGGGCGCTCACCGCGGCGCTGGGCGTGGTGCTGGTGCGCGCGCGGGCGGGCACCTCGGGCCTGACGAGCATCCAGAACGGCTTCTACCTCTCGGCCGCCGTCGCCCTGGTGGGCACGGCGATCGCCTCCTTCGCGTACCTGCCGTCCTCCTTCAGCGGCTTCGAGGGCGCCGACGAGTCCGTGGGGGTGCTCGAGGGCGACCCGCGCCTGGTGGCACTGAGCGCGGTGTTCCTGGGCATCCTGCTGGCGGTGCTCATCCTGTGGATCACGGGGTACTTCACGGGCACGGAGTCGCGCCCGACGCGCGACGTGGCCGGGGCCGCGCTGACCGGCCCGGCCACCGTGGTGCTCAGCGGCGTGGGGCTGGGCCTGCAGTCGGCCGTCTACACCACGCTCGTCATCGCCGGGGCGGTCTACTTCGCGTTCCTGCTGGCCGGCGGGATCCTGGCGCTGGCGATGTTCCTCATCGCCCTGGCCGGTTGCGGGCTGCTCACCACGGTCGGGGTGATCGTGGCGATGGACACCTTCGGGCCCGTCAGCGACAACGCGCAGGGCATCGCGGAGATGAGCGGCGACGTCGACGAGGAGGGCGCCGCCGTCCTGACCGAGCTGGACGCGGTGGGCAACACCACCAAGGCCGTCACCAAGGGCATCGCCATCGCCACCGCGGTGCTGGCCGCCACGGCCCTGTTCGGCTCCTACCAGGACGCGGTGACCGCCCGCATCAACGAGGTGGTCACCGGCCTGGAGGCCCCCTCGCAGTACCTGCAGCGCACCATCGGCGACTTCTCCGTCTCCACCCCCACCACGCTGGTGGGCGTGCTGCTGGGCGCGGCGGTCGTCTTCCTCTTCTCCGGCCTGGCCGTGGACGCGGTGGGCCGCTCGGCCGGCGCGGTGGTGCTGGAGGTGCGCCGGCAGTTCGCCGAGCACCCGGGGATCATGGAGGGCACCGAGCAGCCCGACCACGGCCGCGTGGTGGACCTGTGCACCCGCGACGCGCTGCGCGAGCTGGCCACGCCGGGTCTGCTGGCCGCCTTCGCGCCCATCGCGGTGGGCTTCGGGCTGGGCGTGGCGCCGCTGGCCGGCTTCCTCGGCGGCGCGATCGCCGCGGGCGTGCTCATGGCGGTGTTCCTGTCCAACTCCGGCGGCTCGTGGGACAACGCCAAGAAGCTCGTCGAGGACGGCCGGCACGGCGGCAAGGGCTCCGAGGCCCACGCCGCCACCGTCATCGGCGACACCGTCGGCGACCCGTTCAAGGACACCGCCGGCCCCTCGATCAACCCGCTGATCAAGGTGATGAACCTCGTGGCGCTGCTGGTGGCGCCGGCCGTGGTCACCCTCAGCCTGGGCGAGGGCCGCAACGACCTGCTGCGCTACGGCATCGCGGCGCTGGCCGCCGTCGTCATCGTGGTCGCCGTGGTCGCCAGCCGGAACCGGCGCGTGGACGCCACCGCCCCCACCGCGCCCGGCGACCCCGGCGACCCCGGCGACCCCGGCGACCCCGGCGCGCCGGCCGTGGACGGCCCGGCCGACCCCGCCCACCCGGCCGGCCCCGCGCGCCCCGCCCGCACGGCCGGCCCCGCCGGCGCGGTGGACGCGCGCGAGGGGCGGGGCCTGGGTCTGGGGAAGCCGTGAGCGGTGGCACGATCGGCGGGTGCACCCCCTCGACCTGCTGACCGGCCTGCGCGAGGACCTCGCCGGCGCCGGCTACACCGTCGACGGCGTCGGCGAGCTCGTGGGGGAGGTCGCCTCCGCGGCCCTGGACCGCGAGCAGCCGCTGCCGGCGCTGCGGGCCGCGCGCGCCTCGGGCGCGCCGGCCGCCGTGCTGCTGCGCTGCTGCACGCTGGGCCGCCCCGTCACCCGCGCCGAGCTGGACGCGGCCCTGCCGCGCACCGGCACCGCCGGGGCGGTGGCGCTGGGGCTGGTCGCCGCCGCCGGCGAGGCCCCCGGCGACGAGGTGCGCCCGCTGGTGGACCTGCGCCCCTACGAGGTCGACGACGCCGCCGGGGCGGCGTCGTGGTGGCTGGTCAGCGACCTGGGCGAGCTGGCCACCGGGGAGGCGCTGCGCCCGGACCACGTCCTGGGCGTGGGCGGGGCGTCGCTGACGCTGGCCTCGGCGACGGTGCGCGCGCCGGTGGAGCGGGTGCTCGACGTCGGCACCGGCTGCGGGGTCCAGGCCCTGCACGCCACCCGCCACGCGCGCCGGGTGGTGGCCACCGACACCTCCGAGCGGGCGCTGGACCTCGCGGCCGTCAACGCCGCCCTCAACGGCGTGCGCCTGGACCTGCGGGCCGGCTCGCTGCTGGAGCCGGTCGCCGACGGCGAGCTCTTCGACCTGGTGGTCTCCAACCCGCCCTTCGTGATCAGCCCGCGCCGGCCGGGGGTGCCGCGGTACGAGTACCGCGACGGCGGGATGCCCGGCGACTCGCTGGTGGCGCGCCTGGTGCGCGAGGTCGGCGGGGTGCTCGCCCCCGGCGGGGTGGCGCAGCTGCTGGGCAACTGGGAGCTGCGCGAGGGCGAGCACTGGTCGCAGCGGCTGGAGGGCTGGCTGGAGGGCACCGGCCTGGACGCGTGGGTGGTCCAGCGCGAGGTCGCCGACCCGGCCCTGTACGCCGAGACGTGGATCCGCGACGGCGGCCAGGGGCCCGGGCCGGTCTTCGACGAGCTGTACGCGGCCTGGCTGGACGACTTCGAGGCCCGCGGCGTGAGCGGGGTGGGCTTCGGCGTGGTCACGCTGCGCCGCCCCGAGCGGGCGGGAGCGCCGCTGCGCCGCTTCGAGGAGGTCCTGGCGCCCCTGTCCGACCCGCTGGGCGCCGTCTTCGCCGCGGGCCTGGCCGCGCACGACCGGCTCGCGCTGCTGGACGACGAGGCGCTGGCGGGGACGGCGCTGCGGGTGGCCGCCGACGTCACCGACGAGCGCCACCACGCCCCCGGCGAGCCGGACCCGCGGGTGGTGCTGCTGCGCCAGGGTGGCGGGCTGCGCCGCGCGGTGCAGGCCGACGGCGACCTCGCGGGCCTGGTCGGCGCCTGCGACGGGGAGCTGACGGTCGGGCAGGTCGCCGCGGGCCTGGCGGTGCTGCTGGAGGAGGACCCGGCCGCGCTGCGCGCCTCCCTGCTGCCGCGCGTGCGCCGCCTCGTCGAGGACGGCCTGCTCCTGCTGCCGTGAGCACCGCCGGCCCCGGGGAGGCCCGGCGGAGGCCCGGGGGAGGCACAGGCACCGTCCGGTGGCGGGGACGCGCCGGTTGCACACCGCCGCGGGGACCGTGCGACATTGAAGGCGCCCCGCGTGCGACAGTGCGGGGCGGGTGCGCGCCGGCGGGAGCCGAGCGGACGCGGCCCGGCGCTCGCGGAGCGCGACGAGCAGCACCAGCGGAGAGGCAGGACCAGTGGCGGGCAAGTCGAAGGCGGCGGCGGGGACCGGGGACGGTCTGCGGCGCCTGGTGATCGTCGAGTCGCCCAGCAAGATCGACAAGATCTCGACCTACCTGGGCCCCGGCTACCAGGTCGAGGCCAGCTACGGCCACATCCGCGACCTGCCCCAGCCCTCGCAGCTGCCCGAGGACGTCAAGAAGACCTCCTTCGGCAAGTTCGCCGTCGACGTCGACCACGGCTTCGAGCCGTACTACGTCGTCGACGACGACAAGAAGAAGAAGGTCAACGAGCTCAAGCGCGCCCTAAAGGACGCCGACGAGCTCATCCTCGCCACCGACCGCGACCGCGAGGGCGAGGCCATCGCCTGGCACCTGGTGCAGGCGCTGGAGCCGCGCGTGCCGTACCGGCGCATGGTCTTCGGCGAGATCACCCGCGAGGCCATCCAGCAGGCCGCGCGCGAGCTGCGCGACATCGACGACCGGCTCGTCGACGCGCAGGAGACGCGCCGCATCCTGGACCGCCTCTACGGCTACGAGCTCTCCCCGGTGCTGTGGCGCAAGGTGCGCGCCGGGCTGTCGGCCGGGCGCGTGCAGTCCGTGGCCACCCGCCTGTGCGTGGAGCGCGAGCGCGAGCGCATGGCGTTCCGCGCCGCCGGCTACGCCGACGTCACCGGCGACTTCGCCCCGGCCGGCGAGAGCGCGTTCGGCGCGCGCCTGGTGGCGCTGGACGGCCGGCGCGTGGCCACCGGCCGCGACTTCGAGGACTCCGGGCGGCTGCGCCCGGCCGCGGTGCGCGACGGCGTCGCCCACCTGGACGTCGCCGCCGCCGAGGGCCTGGTGCGCGCCCTGGAGGGCGCCGCGTTCGCGGTGCGCTCGGTGGAGGAGAAGCCGTACAGCCGCCGCCCGGCGGCGCCGTTCATCACCTCCACGCTGCAGCAGGAGGCCTCGCGCAAGCTGCGCCTGAACGCCCGGCAGGCCATGCGCGTGGCGCAGGGGCTCTACGAGCGCGGCTACATCACCTACATGCGCACCGACTCCGTGCAGCTGTCCACGCAGGCGCTGTCGGCGGCGCGCTCGCAGGCGCGCGAGCTGTACGGGGCCGAGTACGTGCCCGACGCCCCGCGCGCGTACGCCTCGAAGTCGAAGAACGCGCAGGAGGGCCACGAGGCCATCCGCCCCGCCGGGGAGATCTTCCGCACCCCCGCGCAGGTCTCCGGCGAGCTGCGCGGCGACGACTTCCGCATGTACGACCTCATCTGGAAGCGCACGGTCGCCTCGCAGATGCAGGACGCGCGCGGCACCACCGCCACCGTGCGCCTGGGCGCGGCGGCCTCCGACGGGCGCGACGCCGAGTTCTCCGCCTCGGGCACGATCATCACCTTCCGCGGGTTCCTGGCCGCCTACGAGGAGGGCCGCGACGAGTCCCGCGAGGCCGACGCGGCCGACGCCACCGACCGCCGCCTGCCGCCGGTGGCGGTGGGGCAGGCGCTGAGCGCCTCGGGCCTGGCGGCCGACGCGCACGTGACGTCCCCGCCGCCGCGCTACACCGAGGCCAGCCTGGTGAAGACGCTGGAGGAGAAGGGGATCGGGCGCCCCTCGACGTTCGCCTCGATCATCTCCACGATCGTGGACCGCGGCTACGTGCGCTACAAGGGCTCCGCGCTGGTGCCCACCTGGCTGGCGTTCGCGGTCACGCGCCTGCTGGAGGAGCACTTCCCCAAGCTCGTCGACTACGACTTCACCGCCGAGATGGAGAACGACCTCGACGCCATCAGCCGCGGCGAGGCCGAGCGCGTGGACTGGCTCACCCGCTTCTACTTCGGCGCCGCCGGCCCGGCCGGCGCCGGCCCGGCCCCGGCCGGTCCCGCCCCCGACGGCGACGGCTCGGACGGGGACGGCTCGCGCGGCCCGGCCGCCTCGGCGGTGCCGGGCATGGAGGGCATCAAGGGCCTGGCCGACGACCTCGGCAAGATCGACGCCCGCGAGATCTCCACCGTGCCCATCGGCGAGGGCATCGTGCTGCGGGTGGGCCGCTACGGGCCCTACCTGGAGGGCCCGGACGCCGACAGCGGCGAGCTGCTGAAGGCCTCCGTGCCCGACGACGTCGCCCCCGACGAGATGAGCGTGGAGAAGGCGCGCGAGCTGCTGACCTCCCAGTCCGACGGCGACCGCGTCCTGGGCCAGGACCCGGCCACCGGCCGCGCGGTCGTGGCGCGCACCGGCCGCTACGGGCCCTACGTCACCGAGCTGGTCGAGGAGGACGAGCCCGCGCCCGCGCCCGCCGCCGAGGAGGGCGCGCCGAGGAAGCGCGCCGCGAAGAAGGCGGTCAAGGCCAAGCCGCGCACCAGCTCGCTGTTCAAGGACATGGCCGTGGAGACGGTCACCCTCGAGCAGGCGCTGCAGCTGCTGTCGCTGCCGCGCGTGGTGGGCGTCGACCCCGCCACCGGCGAGGAGATCACCGCGCAGAACGGCCGCTACGGGCCGTACCTCAAGCGCGGCACCGACTCGCGCACCCTGCCCTCCGAGGACCAGCTGCTGACGATCACGCTGGAGGAGGCGCTGGCGGTGTACGCCCAGCCGAAGACCCGGCGCGGGCAGACCGCCAAGCCGCCGCTGAAGGAGCTGGGCGCGGACCCGGAGTCCGGTCAGCCGATGGTCGTCAAGGACGGCCGCTTCGGCCCGTACGTCACCGACGGCACCACCAACGCGACCCTGCGCAAGGACGACGACCCGGAGACGATCACGCCCGAGCGCGGCGCGGAGCTGCTGGCGGAGAAGCGCGCCAAGGGCCCGGCGCCGAAGAAGACCGCCGCCAAGCGCACCGCCGCCCAGAAGACGGCCGCGGGGACGACCGTGAAGAAGGCGGCCGCGAAGAAGACCGCCGCCAGGGGCACGGCCGCCAGGGCGTCGGCGGCCACCGCCGACTGACCGTCCCCGCCCACCGCGCGGGCCCCGTCCGGCCGATCGGGACACCACCGGTCGGCGGACGGGGAGCGTCCGGTGCGCCACCTACCCTGACCCTGTGAGCGACACCGCGGCGGTCCCCGACCACGACGTGCGGGCGCTGCTGCGCGGCAACGCCGCCTTCCGGCGCATGTGGCTGTCGCTGATGCTCTCCAGCTTCGGCGACTGGCTGGGGATGCTGGCCAAGCTGGGCACGGCCGCGGGCCTGTCGCAGCTGGCCGGCAGCACCGCCACCCAGGCCAGCGTGGCCGTCTCCACGGTGCTGGTGCTGCAGCTGGCGCCGGCGGCGCTGCTGGGGCCCCTGGCCGGGGCGCTGGCCGACCGCCTGGACCGCCGCCTGACGATGGTCGTGGGCGACCTGCTGCGCTTCGCGCTGTTCGCCTCGATCCCGCTGGCGGGGAGCCTGACGTGGCTGTACGTCGCCACGGTGCTCATCGAGCTGGTCACGCTCTTCTGGGGCCCGGCCAAGGACGCCACCGTCCCCAACCTGGTGCCCGCGCGGCAGCTGGAGGCGGCCAACCAGGTCAGCCTGGTGGCCACCTACGGCACCGCCCCGGTGGCCGGGCTGGCGTTCATCGCCCTGACCCTGCTGACCGGCGTGCTCGACAACGTGCTGCCGTTCCTGGCCGGCACCCAGTCGTCGCTGGCGATGTACGTCAACGCGCTGACCTTCCTCGTGGCCGCCGTCGTCATCTGGCGCCTGGACATCCCCCCGCGCGCGCACGCCCCGCGCACCCGCGCCCTGGCGCCGACGCTGTGGCGCGACGTGGTCGAGGGCTGGCGGTTCGTGGGCGGCTCGGCGCTGCTGCGCGGCCTGGTCGGCGGGATGCTCGTGGCCTTCGCCGCCGGCGGCGTCGTCATCGGCCTGGGCAGGGCCTTCGTCACCGGCCTGGGCGCCGGCGACCCCGGCTTCGGCGTGGTCGTCATGGCCGTCTTCGCCGGCGTCGCGCTGGGCGTGTGGCAGGGGCCGCGCTGGCTGGCGGGCCTGTCGCGCCGGCGCACCTTCGGGCTGGCGCTGAGCGCGGCCGGCGCCTCCCTGGTGCTCGTGGCGCTCAGCGGCAACATCGTCCTGGCGGCGCTGATGGTGGTGGCGCTGGGGCTGTTCACCGGCCTGGCGTACGTCTCCGCCTACACGCTGCTGGGCCTGGAGGTCGACGACGACGTGCGCGGGCGCACGTTCGCCTTCGTCGGCGCCAGCACCCGCGTCGTCATCGTCGCGGTGATGCTCGTGGCGCCGTGGCTGGCGCAGCTGCTGGGCGACCGCACCCTGGTGGCGACGCCGACGTGGTCGAAGACGCTGACCGGCTCGGCGCTGACGATGCTCGTGGCCGGCGCGGTCACCGCCGCCGCCGGGCTGGTGGCCTACCGCCACGTCGACGACCGGCGCGGCACGAGCCTGCGCGCGGACCTGGTGCGCGCCTGGCGCGAGCGTGACGGCGGGCCCGCCGCGCGCGCCGCCGCCCGCTCCACCCCGCCGGCCGGCGCCGCCGCCGGCCGCGGCGGCGGGCTGTTCGTGGCCCTGGAGGGCGGGGACGGCTCGGGCAAGTCCACCCAGGCGCGGCTGCTGGCGCAGTGGCTGCGCGAGCGCGGCCACGAGGCCGTCACCACCCGCGAGCCCGGCGGCACCGCCACCGGCGCGGCGCTGCGCGAGGTGCTGCTCGGGCACCGCGAGGGCGCGGCCCTGGACCCGCGCGCGGAGGCGCTGCTGTTCGCCGCCGACCGCGCCCAGCACGTCGCCGAGGTGGTGCTGCCGGCGCTGCACCGCGGCGCGGTGGTGGTCACCGACCGCTACGTGGACTCCTCGCTGGCCTACCAGGGCGCCGGGCGCGACCTGCCCGCCGAGCAGGTCGAGCAGCTCTCCGCCTGGGCCACCGGCGACCTGCTGCCCGACCTGACCGTCGTGCTCGACGTGGACCCGGCCACGGCGGCGCTGCGCCGCGGCCGCGACCCGCAGCGCGCCGGGGAGGACCGCCTGGAGGCGGAGTCGCTCGCCTTCCACGCCCGGGTGCGCGAGCAGTTCCTGCGCCTGGCCGCGCGCGATCCGCGCCGCTACCTCGTGCTCGACGCCACCGCCGCGCCCGAGGAGGTGCAGCGCCGGGTGCGCGAGGCCCTGCAGCCGCGCCTGCCCACCGCCGGCGCCACCGCCGACGCCTCTGCCGGCGCCACCGCCGGCGCCACCGCCGGCGCCTCTGCCGGCGCCTCCGCGGACGCGCCCGCCGGGGCCACCGCCGGCGCGCTCGCCGCGCCGGGTGCGCACGCCGCCGGGGAGCAGGTGCCGGCGCGGTGAGCGTGTGGGACGAGGTCGTCGGCCAGGAGCCCGCGGTGCGGGTCCTGGCCCGCGCCGCGCGCGCCGCCCGCGGTGGGCCCGGCTCGCCCGGCATGACGCACGCCTGGCTGCTGACCGGCCCGCCCGGCTCGGGGCGCTCGGTGGCCGCGCGCGCCTTCGCCGCCGCGCTGGCGTGCGAGGACCCGGCGGAGGTGGGCTGCGGGCGCTGCGCCGGCTGCCGCACCGCGGTGGCCGGCTCGCACGCGGACGTGACCGTCTTCGCCACCGAGCACACGCAGATCCGCCGCGTCGACGTCGAGCCGCTCATCCAGACCGCGCAGCGCCGCCCGTCGGTGGCGCGCTGGCGGGTGGTCGTCGTGGAGGACGCCGACCGCCTCAACGACACCTCCGGCAACGTGCTGCTGAAGACGATCGAGGAGCCGCCGCCGGGCACGGTGTGGCTGCTGTGCGCCCCGGCGGCCGACGACGTGCTCGCCACGATCCGCTCGCGCACCCGGCACGTGCCGCTGCGGGTGCCGCCGGCCGACGCGGTCGCCGAGCTGCTGGTGCGCCGCGACGGCGTGGACCCGGTGATGGCCGCCTTCGCCGCGCGCGCCGCGCAGAGCCACGTCGGGCTGGCCCGGCGCCTGGCGCGCGACGAGGGCGCGCGCCTGCGCCGGCGCGAGGTGCTGCGCCTGCCGCAGCGGGTGGCGGGCGTGGGCGACGCGGTGGTGGCCGCCGGGGAGCTCGTCGACGTCGCCGCCGAGGAGGCCGGCGCCTCCGGCGCCCAGCGCGACGCGGCCGAGCGCGCCGAGCTGCTGCGGGCGCTGGGCGCCGAGGGCGCCGCGGCGCTGCCGCCGGCGGTGCGCGCGCAGGTGCGCCAGCTCGAGGAGGACCAGAAGCGCCGGGCGCGCCGGCACCAGACGGACGTGCTGGACCGGGCGCTGGTGGACCTGCTGGGGCTGCTGCGCGACGTGCTCGTGGTGCAGCTGGGTGCCCCGGTGGACCTCGTCAACCCCGACGTGGCGCAGGACGTGCACGCCATGGCGGACGCCTGCACCCCGGAGGAGACGCTGCGCCGCGCCGACGCCGTGGCGCTGGCCCGCGAGCGGCTGGGGCAGAACGTCGCGCCGCTGCTGGCGGTGGAGGCGCTGGCGCTGAGCCTGCGCCCGGGCGGTGCGCCGCCGGCGTGAGGCTCGCCACGTCGGCGCGCGCGGCACCGGCCGCGCGGCGTCTGCGAGGCTGGGCGCACCATGCGCCGCCGTCCCGCCGCCCTCGCGACCGCCGCCGCCGCGCTCGTGCTGGGCGCCTGCTCGCTGCTGCCGGGCGGCGGGCCCGAGCCGCGGCCGCTGGAGGCCGCCGCGCCGGTGGCCTCCGAGGCGGCGGTCGAGCCGTCCCTGGCCCCCTTCTACGGCCAGCGGCTGCAGTGGGTGGACTGCGGCGGCGGCTTCCAGTGCACCCGGCTGACGGTGCCGGTGGACTACGCCGACCCGGCCGGTGCGACCGCCTCGCTGGCGGTGGTGCGGCTGCGCACCTCCGCCGAGGGCGCCGACCGGCTCGGCTCGATCGTCCTGAACCCGGGCGGGCCGGGCGTGCCGGGCGTGGAGTACGCCCGCGCGGCCACCGCGGTGCTCGGCGACGACGTGCGCGCCCACTTCGACGTCGTGGGCCTGGACCTGCGCGGCACCGGCGGCTCGGACCCGCTGCGCTGCCTGGACGCCGCCCGCACCGACGAGCTCCTGGCGGCCGACAGCAGCCCCGACGACGAGGCGGAGGTGCAGCGCTGGCGCCGGCTGACCGCGCAGGTCGGGCGCGGGTGCGCCGCGACGGGGGAGCTGGCCGCGCACGTGGACACCCGCACGGCCGTGCAGGACCTCGACGTGCTGCGCGCCGTCCTCGGCGACGAGAAGCTCACCTACCTGGGCAAGTCCTACGGCACGTACGTCGGCGCGCTGTACGCCGAGCGGTTCCCGCAGCGGGTGGGCCGCTTCGTGCTCGACGGCGCGATCGACCCGGCGCTGGGCGACCGGGAGGTGGGCCTGACGCAGGCCGCCGGCTTCGAGGCGGCGCTGGGCGCGTACGTGCGCGGCTGCGCGCGCGAGGACGACTGCCCGCTGCCGCAGGACCCGGGCGCGGCGGTGGCGCGGGTGCGCGCGCTGCTGGCGGAGCTGGACCGCCGCCCGCTGCCCACGGACTCCGAGCGCCCCCTGACCCAGGGCCTGGCGTACTACGGCGTCGCCTACCCGCTGTACGCGCGCTCGGCGTGGCCGGAGCTGACGGACGCGCTGCGCGCGGCGCTGCAGGGGGACGGCAGCGGCCTGCTGGCCATCGCCGACGCCTACGCCGGGCGCCGGGAGGACGGCGGCTACTCCGACGACCGCATCACCGCGATCTCCGCCGTGAACTGCCTGGACCGCGCCGAGGTGCGCACCGAGCAGGAGGTGCGCGCCGGCGTGCCGCTGTTCGAGGAGGCCTCGCCCACCTTCGGCGCCTTCCTGGGGTGGGGGGTGCTCACGTGCGTGGACTGGCCGCTGCCGGCGGTGGGCCGCGCGGAGCCGGTGCGCGCCGCCGGCGCCGCCCCGGTGCTCGTGGTGGGCACCACCCGCGACCCGGCCACCCCGTACTCGTGGGCGCAGGGCCTGGCCGGCCAGCTCGCCTCCGCGCGGCTGCTCACCCACGACGGCGACGGGCACACCGCCTACCGCACGGGCAGCTCCTGCGTGGACGAGCTGGTGGAGGCGTACCTGGTGGCCGGCGAGCTGCCCGAGGAGGGCGCGCGCTGCTGAGCCGGCCGGGACACCGGCGGTCGAGCGGGCCCCGTGACGTCCTGTAAGCTCGTGACCCGTGCCCCACGGGGCACGCGCCGCCTTAGCTCAGTCGGCCAGAGCGACGCACTCGTAATGCGTAGGTCCGGGGTTCGATTCCCCGAGGCGGCTCCACCACGAGGCCCGTCCCCAGCAGGGGACGGGCCTTCGTCGTCTCGCACGGCCACCGCTTACTCGTGCGCGTCGTTTGCAACGAGCCTCTGCGCACGAATTGTTCGCTAGGGTGCCGTCGTGCCCTCTCGCGGTCGTGGTCGTCCCAGCCGTGCCGAGGTGTACCAGCGCCTCACCCTCGCCTTAGAGGACATGGCCAAGCGCTTCGGCGGTCTCCCGAGCCCGATGGAGGCCGAGCACATCTGGCGCGACATCTGGCGGGAGGAGGCTCACCACAGCACCGCCATCGAGGGCAACACCCTCCTGCAGCGGGACGTCGACCAGCTCCTGGAGGAGGGGCTGACGGGGCGCAAGGTCAAGCAGCTCAGCGAGTACCTGGAGGTGCGCGGCTACGCGAACGCCGCGGACTGGGTCTACCGCACCGGCATCGACCCGGCCGGTGACTGGTCGACCGGCGAGCTGCTCTCGCTCAACGACGTGCGCCTGGTCCACCACGAGGTCCTCGACCTGGTCTGGCAGGTCTCCCCGCACCCCCACGCGACCCGGGAGGAGGCGCCCGGCAGCTTCCGCCGGCACGAGATCAGGGAGTTCACCGGGGGGATGAAACCGCCGTCGTGGACCGTGGTGCCGGCGGAGGTGGACCAGTGGCTCGCCGACGTCAACACGCTGCGCGACGCCGGTCCTGAGCAGGTCGAGCGCATCGCCGAGCTCCACGCGCGCTTCGAGCGCATCCACCCGTTCCTCGACGGCAACGGGCGCACCGGTCGGCTGCTGCTCAACCTCGTCCTCGTCCGGCTCGGCATGCCACCGGCGATCGTCTACGCCCGCGACCGCGACCGGTACCTGCGGGCCCTGCGCTCCTCCGACGCGGGGGAGCACGGCGCGCTGGGCGAGCTCATCGCCCGCGCGGTGCTGCACAACCTCAACCGCCTGATGCTCCCGCAGCTCGCGGGCCCCAGCCGGCTGGTGCCGATCGCGGCGCTCGCCACGGCGGAGCTGAGCGTGGGAGCGTTGCGGTCGGCTGCCTCGCGGGGTGCTCTGCGTGCCCAGCGCGACCCGCTCGGGCAGTGGCACAGCACCCAGCGCTTCGTCGACGAGTACCTCGCCCAGCGCGGCACGCGGCGCGGACGGCCTCGACAGTCCTGAGCGAGGTGGTCAAGCGCTCCGCTCGCGCGGCGGCAGTTCGTACACCCGGTCGATCAGGTCGGGCAGGGACAGGTGCAGGGCGTCAGCGATGGCGACGAGCGTTGCCAAGGTCGGGTTGAGCGGAGCTCGTGCAGGGCGGTTGCCCAGGCCCGACTCGTAGAGCCCGTAGTGGTTGCGGCTGATGCCCACCGCCTCCGCGACTTCCTCCTGCGTCAAGCCGATCTCGGTGCGCCGCTCCCGCAGCGTCCTCGCCAGCGCCTGCGCCAAGTGGCGTTCGACGGGAGAGGCGAAGGGCACCCGGACAACCTCCGGCGCGCCCTACCGCACTGTCCGCCATCTATAGATGGCATTGTGGGCTCGTGGAGTGCTGCACCGGGGTGGACGGCGCATGTCGCTGATCGACAACCCGATCCTGAACGGGCCCTACGACATCCCCTCCCGGCACTGGCGCTTCGGCGAGGACGGCGGCATCACCGACGAGGTCGTCGAGAGCCGCCGCCCCAGCGAGTCGTGGGTGCCGGTGCCGCGCCCGCGCAAGCGGGGCCGGTCCAAGGTGGCTGAGCAGATCGAGCTGGACCTGCACTGCACCGACGAGCGTCGGGAGCCCAACGACCAGATCGACCGCGTTCGGCGGGCGGTGGGCCTGTGGCGGCAGCGCGGCTACCCCTACGTGACGTCCACCTCGCTGCGCCTGCTGAAGCACTGGTCGGACCCGGAGCGGGACAACCGCGTCCTGTTCGCCCAGCGCGAGGCGGTGGAGACGGCGATCTACGTCGCCGAGGCTGCCGCCCGGGACGGCAACGACTGGATCGCCGCTGAGCTCGCCGGGCACAACGAGGACTACAACCACGCCCTGCCGCGCACGGCCTTCAAGATGGCCACCGGCTCCGGCAAGACGGTCGTCATGGCGATGCTCATCGCCTGGCACACCCTCAACAAGGTCGCCCGCCCGCGCGACGGGCGCTTCTCCCGGCGTTTCCTCGTCATCGCCCCGGGCATCACCATCCGCGACCGGCTGCGGGTGCTGGACCCCAATGACGAGGGCAACTACTACCGGCAGCGTGACGTCGTGCCGGCCGACCTGTGGCCCGCGCTGCGGCGGGCAGAGCTGGTGGTGACCAACTTCCACTCCTTCCAGCTGCGCACCACCGTGGAGGCGCGCGGGGTCAGCGCGGACACCCGCAAGCTCGCCTCGGCCCGACTGGCGGAGGATCCCTTCACCGAGACGCCGGCGATGATGGTGGCGCGGGTGCTGCGCGGGCTGTCCCGCGACGGCGGCCCGCTCGTCGTCCTCAACGACGAGGCGCACCACTGCTACGCGCGCGCCACCGCCGATGTCGAGGGCGCGGTCTCCGAGGCCGACCTCAAGGGCGCGGCGAAGAAGGAGGCGAGCGAGCGCAACCGCGAGGCGGGCGTCTGGTTCTCCGGGCTGGAGCACATCGCGCGCACGATGCGGCTGGGGGTGGTCTACGACTTGTCCGCCACGCCCTTCTTCCTCAACGGCTCCGGCTACCGCGAGGGCTTCATCTTCCCGTGGGTGGTCAGCGACTTCTCGCTGCTGGACGCCATCGAGTCGGGCATCGTGAAGATCCCCCGGGTGCCGGTGGCGGACGACGCCGAGGGCGACCAGGTCACCTACCTCAACCTGTGGGACCACGTCGGCTCGGAACTGCCCAACCGCGTCGTCAAGGGCGCCTCCTACGCCGACCGCGACCTGCCGGTCGCGCTCGACGGGGCCTTGCGCAGTCTGTACGCCTCGTACGAACGCGCCTACGCGCGCTGGGAGAAGCAGCGCGAGGACGACTCGCTACGCGCGGGCTCGACGCCGCCGGTGTTCATCGTGGTGTGCCACAACACTGTCGTCTCGCAGTGGGTGTACCAGAAGATCGCCGGCTGGACGAAGGAGGCGGCCACCCCCGACGGAACCGTCCACGAGGTCCACGTCGAGGGGCAGCTGCCGCTGCTGAGCAACGTCGTGGACGGCCGGGTCCTCGCCAAGCCGCGCTCGATCCTCGTGGACTCCACTCAGCTGGAGCGCGACGACGCCCTCAGCGCCGACTTCCGGGCCGCGGCGGCGGAGGAGATCGAGGCGTTCCGCCGCGAGTTCGCCGCCCGCACCGGCCGCCAGCCCGACGAGCTCGACGACGGGGACCTGCTGCGCGAGGTCCTCAACACCGTGGGCAAGCCCGGCCGGCTGGGGGAGGGCGTGCGCTGCGTCGTCAGCGTCTCGATGCTCTCCGAGGGCTGGGACGCCAACACGGTCACGCACGTGCTGGGCGTGCGGGCCTTCGGTTCGCAGCTGCTGTGCGAGCAGGTCGTCGGCCGCGGGTTGCGGCGCCGTTCGTACGCGGTGAACGAGCAGGGCATGTTCGAGCCGGAGTACGCCGAGGTGTACGGCGTGCCGTTCAGCTTCATCCCCAGCGACCGGCCGCAGGCGGACCCGCCGCCGGTGCGCACCCCCGAGCGGGTCATGGCGGTGCCGGACCGGCGCCCCGCGCGGATCGTCTTCCCGCGCCTGGACGGCTACCGCATCGAGGTGCCCGACCAGCGCCTCTTCGCCGACCTCGACTCGGCACCGCGCTGGACGGTGCGCACGCGGGACCTGCCCACGACCACGGAGGTCGCCGGCCTCGTCGGGGCGGTCGAGGTGCACGACCTCGGCGACCTGCGGCGGGTGCGCGCGCAGACGGTGGCGTTCCACCTCGCCCGGCAGATCGCCCCGCGGTTCACCGAGAAGTCGGTCGGTGACCAGCCGTGGCTCTTCCCCCAGCTCGTGCGGATCGCGGAGGAGTGGCTGGAGGAGAAGGTCGACTACGAGACGAGCACCTTCCCCGGCATGTTCCTCGTCGGGGAGCGGCTGCCGGAGGCGGCGGAGCAGGTGACCCGCTCGATCCACCAGGCCGACGAGGGGCGCGAGCCGCGCGTGTTGCCCGTCTTCAGCGTGGAGGGGCGCGCCGGCAGCACCGACGTCGTGGACTTCACGACCACCAAGCGCGTCATCGCGACCGACCCGGGCAAGTGCCACGTCGACGGCGTCGTCCTCGACGGACAGGGCGGCAACACCTGGGAGCAGATCGCCACCCAGGCGCTGGAGCTGTCCAAGGACGTGGCCGCGTACGTGAAGAACGACCACCTGGAGTTCGCCATCCCGTACGTCCACCGGGGGCGCTCGCGGCGCTACCTGCCGGACTTCATCGCCCGCCTCACCGAGCAGGGTGACGGGATCGAGCGGTACCTCATCGTCGAGGTCTCCGGCGGCAGGAAGTCGCAGGAGGCGCGCTCGGAGAAGGCGTCGACCGCGCGGAACCTGTGGTGCGCGGCGGTCAACAACGACGGCGGCTTCGGCCGCTGGGGGTACGTCGAGATCGACGACCCCGTCACGACGAAGCCCGTGCTCGCCGCCGCCATCACGGCGTTGCGCGCCGACCTGCCGGTCACCGGCCTGCCGAGTGCGCTGGAGCACGTGTTCGAGGACCACCAGGACGAGGACGAGGAGCTCTTCCGTGCCACCCCGCAAGCGCGCTGAGGCGCCCGCAGCCCCCGTCGGCGTCGACTCGATCCGGCACGGCGACAAGCGCACCAACCTGCCTACCGCGGACTCCCGCGACCTCGTCGGTGCGGACGTCACCGCCCCGCGCGTGCTCGACGTGCAGCGCAACACCGCGCTGGACCCGCAGCTCGTCTGGCGCGGGAAGGACGCGCAAGATGAGGCGCTGCGCGTGCCGGCGCCGCCCATCTACATCCAGGAGAAGATCGAGCCGCGAGCCCTCATCGCGGACCTGCGCAAGCAGCGGGTGCCGGAGGACGAGCCGGCGACGCTCTTCGCGGAGTTCGACGGGCTGAAGGACTACGAGACGCTCGAGTTCTACCAGCACGAGGCGAACTGGTCGAACCGCATGATCCTCGGGGACTCTCTCGAGGTCATGGCGTCGCTCGCGGAGCGCGAGGACCTGCGGGGCAAGGTGCAGTGCATCTACATCGACCCGCCGTACGGCATCAAGTTCCAGTCGAACTGGCAGAGGCGGGCCAGCAAGAGGGACGTCAAGGACAAGATCTCTGATGCGACGCGCGAAGTTGAGCAAATTAAAGCTTTCCGAGATACATGGGAGGATGGAATCCACTCCTTTGTGCCATACTTGCGTGACCGAATTTTTGCGGCCCGCGAGCTGCTAAGCGATTCTGGCAGCATTTTTGTGCAAATTGGCGAAGACAACGTGCACCTGGTGCGATCGCTGCTCGACGAGGTATTCGGCCGAGAGAACTTTGTGTCACTGATAACGTATAAGACGACCTCGGGTGCCGGCAGTTTCGCCGGTGGGACCAAGACGCTGGCTTCAATTAGTGACTACTTAATTTGGTACGCCAAGAGTATTGACAGGATCAAATATCGTCAACTATTTCGCGTCAAGAACGCAGGGGGCCAGGGCGCCGGCCAATACACCTGGGTGCAGGATGTTGATGGATCGCGACGGCGCATGTCTCGTGATGAGTCGATCGGTCCAGGTCAGCGGCAGATGAGGGCAGATCAATTGACTTCACAGACGACTCGAGAGGGTCGTACGACGATCTTTCCGGTACAAGTTAACAACAGGACCTTCCTCCCAGCCAAAGGTGGATGGAAGACCAATCAAGATGGTATGCGTAAGCTGCTGTGGGCTGATCGACTGATCCCCGTGGGCTCGACGTTGAGCTACGTCCGATTCTTGGACGACTTTCCTGCATTCTCGTACACGAACATGTGGGAAGATACGGTCACCTCTGGGTTCTCTGACCCAAAATCTTATGTAGTTCAAACGAACACTAAGGTGATCGAGCGCTGCCTACTGATGACCACCGACCCCGGCGACCTCGTCCTTGACCCCACTTGCGGCTCCGGCACCACCGCCTACGTCGCCGAGCAGTGGGGTCGTCGCTGGATCACCATCGACACCTCGCGCGTCGCCCTCGCCCTGGCCCGCCAGCGCCTCATGGGCGCGAAGCTGCCCTACTACCTGCTCGCAGACTCTCCGGAAGGCCGCGCTAAGGAGGCGCAGCTCAGCGGTGAGGCACCCACGACCGGCCCGACGCACCGCAACGTCCGGGGCAACTTCGTCTACGAGCGCGTCCCGCACGTCACGCTGAAGTCGATCGCGAACAACCCGGAGATCCGCGAGGGCATGACCCGCGAACAGATCGACGCGGCCATCGCCCGGCACGCCGAGGTGGAGACGCTCTACGACCGCCCCTACGAGGACCCGAAGAAGGTCCGCGTCGCGGGTAGGTTCACAGTGGAGTCCCTCTCCCCGCACCGCACCCTGTCCTTCGACACCGCGGTGGAGGAGGCCGAGCGCCGCACCACCGACCCGGCGCCGACCGAGGCGCAGGCCGACTCGCCCGGCTACGAGCGCTCCATCCTGGACAACCTGCTCGCCGCCGGTGTGCAGAACGGGCGCACCGCCGAGCGCCTCGTGCTGGAGGACGTCGAGCCGTACCCGGGTGCCGTCGTGCAGGCGGTCGCCACCCGGGTGGCCGCCGAGGAGGGCACGCCGCAGCGCGTGGCCATCGCCATCGGTCCCGAGTACGGCACCGTCAGCTCCGGCTTCGTCAAGGCCGCCGCCCGCGAGGCCGTCAAGGGGCAGGGCAACGACCTCCTGCTCGTGCTCGGCTTCTCCTTCGACGCCAACGCGCTGGAGACGGTGGGGGAGTTCAAGCCCTCCGACCCCTCCGACTTCGCCAGCGTCGTGGACGAGAAGAAGTGGGGCAAGCTGCCCATCCTGCTGGTGCGGATGAACGCCGACCTCGCCATGGGCGACGAACTGCTGAAGAAGACCGGTGCGGGCAACCTCTTCACCGTCTTCGGCGAGCCCGACATCGCGCTGGAGACGACGCCCGAGGGTGTCGTCGTGGAGATCCGCGGCGTCGACGTGTACGACCCCACCACCGGTCAGGTCCGCTCCGACCAGCCCGACTCCATCGCGCTGTGGATGGTCGACACCGACTACGACGGGGAGTCCTTCTTCGTTCGGCACGCCTACTTCTGCGGCGACGGCGATCCCTACACCCGCCTGAGGCGGGCGCTCAAGGACGACATCGACGAGGTGGCGTGGGCCAGCCTGAACAGCACCCGCTCGCGCCCGTTCCCCCGTCCGGAGCAGGGGCGCATCGCAGTCAAGGCCATCAACGACTACGGCGATGAGGTGCTCACCGTCCTGTCCCTCTGATCCCTCGCGCTCCGGTCAGCCTTCAGGCGCGTGATGTGGGTGGTCCCGTCCAGCCTGAAGACCGAGTTGGCCTCCCGGTACCCGGTACCGGGTACCGGGTACCGGGTACCGGGTACCGGGTACCGGTGATCGCTCCGTCGACGATCTAGGCGGGGCGCTCGCCGGTCATCACTTCCGCGGTGATGGACGTCGGCGTGCTGGTGTGCCTGGGCGAGGTGGCCGGGTACTACGCCACCTCGGCGCTGCGCGGCTTCGGGTGAACTCCGCGATGGTGCTGCTGTGGGCGGGCACGGCCCTGCTCGGCGGGGTGTTCCTCGCCGAGGGCGCCGTCGGCTACGGCTGCTACTTGTGCTGCGCCGGCGGCGCGGTCGTCTCCTGCGTCGTGGGCGCTCTGCTGGTGCTGGTGCTGGTGGCGACCTCGCCGGCGGTCCGGGCGGTGCTCACCAGTCGGCGCCCAGGGCGGCCAGGCCCTCGAGGTAGGCGTCGACGTCGACGTCGCCGAGGGCCACGCGCTGCAGCAGGAACCCCGGCACCGTGCCGAACAGCGCCGCGGCGGCCGCCTCCAGGTCCGCGTCCGGGGCCAGGTGCCCGGCGTCGCGCCAGCGGATCAGCACGGCCAGCAGGTCCGCGCGCACGCTGCGGAAGGTGCTCTCGACGACCTGGTGCACCCGCGGGTTGCGCAGGGCCTCGGCCCACGCGCCGACCGCGACGCGGGCCGGGTCGACCTCGCCGGGGCCCGGCTCCTGCGCGACCCGGGTCAGCAGGGCGTGCAGCACGCGGCGGGGGGCCACGGGCTCGGGCGCCTCGCGCGCCCAGGCCAGGGTGCCGGCGACGCGGGTGAGCGCCTGCTCGGCCGCGGCCGCGATCAGCGCGTCCTTGCCGTCGAAGTAGCGGTACACCGCCCCGGCCGACAGGCCGGACTCGCGCACGACGTCGTCCATCGAGGTGGCCGAGAAGCCCTGACGGGCGAAGCAGCGCGTCGCCGCGTCCAGCACCTGGGTGCGGCGCATGGCCAGGTGCTCACCGCTGACCCGAGGCACGCCGGCAGCCTAAGAAGACGAACGTTCGCTTGACAAGTCGAGGCCAGCGAGCGCAGAGTCCGATTCAGCGAACGCTCGTTCGTTTTGTGGCCCGCCGCCCGCCGCGCCCCGCCGCACCCACCCCGTGAGGAGCACGTCGTGAGCATCAAGATCACTGCGCTCGAGGAGCACGTCGCCCTGCCCGTCCTGCTGGAGGCGTGGGCGAGGGCCGGGGTGCCGCAGGTGCCGCAGCTCGGCTTCGGCGACGAGCCCTTCGCCCGTCGCCTGCGCAGCACGGGGGCGGAGCGCCTGGCCGACATGGACGACCAGGGCGTCGACGTCGCCGTGCTGTCCCTGGCCTCCCCGGGGGTGCAGGACCTGCCCGCCGCGGACGCCGTCGCGCTGGCCCGCGAGGCCAACGACGCCCTGGCCGAGGTCGTCGCCGCCCACCCGGAGCGCCTGGCCGCCTTCGCGACCATCCCCACCCCGGCGCCCGAGCACGCCGCCGCCGAGCTCGAGCGCGCGGTCACCCGCCTCGGCTTCAAGGGCGCCATGCTCTACGGGCGCACCGGCGACGTCCTCGCCGACGACCCGCGGCACGACGACCTGTACGCCACCGCCGCCCGCCTGGGCGCGCCGCTGCACTTCCACCCGCAGACCCCCGTGCCGGCGGTGCTGGAGTCCTACTACTCGGACCTCGGCGGCGGGCAGGTGCGCAACGGGCGCGGCGTGGGCATGAGCCTGGCCACCGCCGGGCTGGGCTGGTACTACGACCTGGGCGTGCAGTACCTGCGGATGATCTTCTCCGGCGTCTTCGACCGCCACCCGGACCTGCAGGTCATCGCCGGGCACTGGGGCGAGGTGGTCCTCTTCTACCTGGACCACACCGGGATCATGGCCGACATGACGGGCCTGCAGCGGCCGCTGGTGGACTACTTCCGCCAGAACTTCTCCGTCACCGGCAGCGGGACCGTCTCCGAGCGCTACCTGCGCTGGACCGCCGAGGTCGTCGGCACCGAGCGGATGATGTACAGCACCGACTACCCCTACACCTTCGGCACCCGGCCGGGCGGCTACCCGTACCTGGACACCTCGAACGGCGTGGCCCGCTCCTTCCTGGAGGCGGCACCCTTCAGCGAGGCGGACAAGGCGGCCATCGGCTCGGGCAACTTCGAGCGCCTCACCGCCCACCTCGGCGCCGCCGCGGCCCCCACCGGCGCCTGAGCTCGGGGTGGGGGCGGCGGGCCGGACGCGGGACGGCGGCTCAGGCGCCGGCCGGCGCCAGCGGCGCGGCGCGCCCGGGTAGGCGCGGCGTCGTCAGCTCCGGGGCGGGCACCGCGCGGCCGAAGAGGTACCCCTGCGCGGCGTCGCAGCCGGTGGCGGTCAGCTGCGCCAGCTGCCCGGGCTCCTCCACGCCCTCGGCCACCACGCCCAGGCCGAAGCTGTGCGCGGCGCTGACGACCAGCCGCACGAGCGCGGCGTGCCCGGCGTCCAGGGAGGCCACCAGCCCGCGGTCGACCTTCAGCACGTCCACCGGCAGCCGCGAGAGCTGGCCGATGGAGGTGTAGCCGGTGCCGAAGTCGTCGATGGCCACCCGCACGCCCACGTCGCGCAGGGCGTGCAGGTGCTCCAGCGCCAGCGGCTCGTCCACGAGGACGGTCTCGGTGATCTCCACCGTCAGGCGGGCGGGGTCCAGCCGGGCGGCGCCGAGGGCCTCGACCACGTCCTCCAGCAGCCGCGGGGAGGACAGGTGGCGGCCGGAGACGTTGACCGCCACGCTCAGCCCGGCGCGCTCGCCGCCCTCGGCGTCCCAGCGCACCAGCTGCGCGGTGGCCTCGTGCAGCGCCCAGCGGCCCAGCTCGCACACCAGGTCCGAGCGCTCGGCCACGGGCACGAAGGCGTCCGGCATGACGAGGCCGTGCCCGGGGCGGTGCCAGCGCACCAGCGCCTCGGCGCTGCGCGTGCACCCCGAGGCCAGGTCGAGCACCGGCTGGTAGTGCAGCACCAGCTCCCCCGCGGCCAGGGCCGCGCGCAGCGACTCCTCGGTGGCGCTGCGGGTGGCCAGCTCGGCGCGCACGAGCTCGTCGAAGACCTCCACGACGCCGCGCCCGGCGGCCTTGGCGCGGTAGGCGGCCGCGTCGGCGTCGTGCAGCAGCTGCTCCGGGCCGGCGTCCGGCTCGCTGAGGGCCACGCCCACGCTGGCGCCCACCCGCACCTCGCGCCCGCGCAGGGGCAGCGGCGCGCCGACCGCGTCCACCAGGCGCTGGCCCAGCTCGCGCAGCCCCTCCAGGGCCGCGTCCACGTCCCCGGCGGGCGGGACCGGCACGAGGGGCACGAGCACCACGAACTCGTCCCCGCCCAGGCGGCAGACCACGTCCCCGGTGCGCACGGCCGCGCGCATGCGCCCGGCGACCGCCCGCAGCAGCGCGTCGCCGGCGGCGTGGCCCAGGGAGTCGTTGACGTGCTTGAAGCGGTCCAGGTCCACGAACAGCAGCCCGGTGCGGTGCCCGGCGCGCCCGGCGGCCAGCAGCGCCGCCTCCAGCAGCGCCTGCGTGCGCGCCCGGTTCGGCAGCCCGGTCAGCGCGTCGTGCCCGGCCTGGTGCGCCAGGTCCGCCTGCAGCCGGTCGCGGTCGTGGATGGCGTCGATGAGCTGGACCACCGAGGTGTGCACGACCCGCCCCAGCGGGCCCTCCAGCGGCCGGCGCACCACCTCGGAGTCCAGGTCGCCGCCGGCGACGGCGTGCACCTGGTCGCGCAGCCGGCGCAGCCCGTCGACCGCGGCGGCCAGGCCGCGCGCCACGGTGCGCACCTCCTCCGGCCCGGACTCCTCCACGTCGACGAGCTCGCCGGCGCCCACGGCGCGCGCCTGGGCGGCCAGGCGGGCCAGCGGGCGCGTCAGCGACACGCGCACCACCAGGGTGGCGCCCACGCTGGCCAGCAGCAGCGCGGTGGCCAGCAGCAGCAGCGAGCGCAGCTCGCGCTCGGCCCGCCGGGCGTTCGCGGTGGCGGCCCCGACGGTCAGGTCGGTGGCGGTGGCGACGGCGCGGGCGATGCCCTCGGCGCGGCGCTCGTCGGCGGCCAGCAGCAGCGGCAGGCGCGCCGCGGGTGGGCGCTGCCCGGCGGTGGCGGCGGCCGTCGCGGTGGAGTCCACGGTGCGCGTGCCGCTGCCGGTGGCGGCCGCCCACGCGGTGACCACCTCCGGCGAGCAGGTGCCCACGACGTCGGCGGCGGCCTGCCGGTAGCCGCCCCACACCTCCACGAAGCGCGCGCGCACGTCGGAGCCGGCCGGTCCCGTGCTCAGCAGGGACGCCAGCAGCAGGGGCGTCTGGGAGCCGGCCAGGGTCGCGGCGCGCGAGACGCGCACGAGGTCGACCAGCGCGATCGTCGTGGCGCCGTCCAGCCCGTGCGAGCGGGCGCGGCGCAGGTGGGCGGCGGCCTGCACGCCCAGCGCCTGCGCCACGGCCTGGTAGCCGGTCAGGACGGACTCCGGGGGCCGGTCGCCCAGCGGCGCCGTGCGCAGCGCGGCCAGCTCGGCGGCGGCGCGGTCGGCCTCGGCGCCCGCCCCGGCGCGCCGGGCGCGCTGCAGGGCGGCGTCGACGCGGGCGCGCGCGTCGGCCAGGCGCCGGTCCAGGTCGGGCGCGGCCAGCGCGGCGAGCACCTCCCCGTCCACCTGCGCCGGGCGCGGGCCCGCGACCATGAGCGCGGTGACCAGCGCGGGCGTCACCTCCTGGCTCACGCCCACCCGGGCCGCGTCCAGGGCGACCGCCGCGCGCACCTGCGCCACGGCGGAGTCGACGGCGCGCACCTGCGCGGCGCGCTCGCGCACGGCGGAGCCCACGAGCAGGGCCAGGCCGAGCACGGGCACCAGCACCAGGGCGATCAGCCGCTGCTGCAGGCCGCCGCTGCGACCGCGCCGACCGGGCAGGGACAGGAGGACCACCTCGTGCTCGTCGGCGCGGCACCGGCCGTGCTGCAGCGGTGCGGCGCGGCGGGTGGTCCGGACGAGTGCGCCGGACCACCCGCCCGGTCCAGCGCGCCGGCCCGGCGGAGGAGCGCGGGCACCGTCCAGGGAAGGGGACCGGGGGCGGGGTGCGCAAGCAGAACGGCACGATTCGTGCGCCGGACGTGCGCCGGACGTGCGCGCGGCGCGCCCGGCCGGCGCCCCCGCGCTCAGGGGTGCAGCAGCACCTTCAGCGCGCCGGAGGAGCGGTCGGCGAGCACGTCCAGCGCCCGCGCCGCCTCCTCCAGGGGGAACTCGTGGGTGATCAGCGGGGTGGGGTCGAGCACGCCGGTGGAGAAGGCGCGCACCGCGTACGCCCAGGCGCGGGTGGGGGCGCCGAAGACGGTGAGCACGTGCACGTTGCGCGAGACCAGCTCCAGGGAGGAGAGGTCGTCGGCGTCGGCGGCGGGGATGCCGGTGAGCACCACGCGCCCGCCGCGGCGGGCCAGGCGCACCGAGGCGCGCGCCACCCCGGGCGCGCCGGCGGCCTCGACGACCGCGTCGAAGGTGCCCTCCAGGGCGGTGGCCTCGTCGGTGGTGGTGTAGCGCACCGCGCCGCAGCGGCGGGCCAGCTCCTCGCGCCCGGTGCCGCGGTGCACCACGGTGACCTCGCAGCCCGCGCCGCGCAGCAGCTGCACGGCCAGCAGGCCCAGGGTCCCGGCGCCGACGACGGCCACCTTCGAGCCGACGGTGACGTCGGCCAGCAGCACGGCCTCGGCCACGCAGGCGGCCGGCTCGATGCCGGCGGCGGCGCGCAGGTCGGCGCCCTCGGGCAGCAGGTGCAGGTAGCGCGCCGGGATCGTCAGGTGCTCGGCCCAGCCGCCGGGCAGGGTGAAGCCGGTCTCCTCGTACTCCTGCGGCCAGCCGTCGACGTCGCCGGCCACGGAGGCCGGGGTGCCCTCGGCGGTGCGGATGCCCTGGCCCACGACGGCGCGCCCGAGCAGGCCCTCGGGCACGCCGGCACCCACGGCCGCGACGCTGCCGGACCACTCGTGGCCGGGCACGAGCGGGTAGCGCACGAACTCCGCCGGGCGGGTGCCGGCGAACACCTCGCGGTCCGAGCCGCAGATGCCGCAGTGCGCGACGCGCACGAGCGCCTCGCCCGGTCCGGGCGCGGCCACCTCCACGTCGACGACCTCGAGCCGACCGGGGGAGAGCACGCGCACGGCGCGGGAGAGGGCCATGCGGGGAAACCTAGCGCCGCGCGCCCCCGGCGCCCGCGGCGCCCTCGGTGCCCTCGGCCCGCTCGATGACGTCGGTGAGGGCGGCGACCAGCCGGCGCGCCTCGGGCAGGGACAGCTGGGCGGTGTCGCCGAGGAAGACGCGCGGGCCGAAGCGGCGCAGGACGGTCTGCCCGGCCTCGGCGTAGGCGAGGTCGGTGCACTCCAGGCGCACGGGGCACGGGCGCTCGGCGCCGTCGTCGCCCTCCAGGGGCACGATGCGCGACTCGTAGGCGTGCAGCCAGCCGCCCTCGACCTCCAGCCCGCGCGAGGCCCACGAGGGGGCGTCCCAGCGCAGTACCTGGATCGAGTCGTCCGCGACGGCGGCCTCGGCGGTCGTCCGGTCGTTGTCCATCGTGCTCCTGCTGCTCGGGTCCGGGGGGCGCCGGTCCCGCGTCGACCCCGCACCGGCAGCGCGCCGGCACCGCGTGATCGTGCGTGACCGCATGGTGGCCCTCAGTCGTCGCCCCCAGGGTGCCACGGGTCGAGCGGTTCCGCCTCGTGTCCGGGCAACTACTTTGAGTGAGGAAAACCGGGGAACGGATCACCCTCCGCGTCCACCTCCGCACGCGGCTCGCCGGTGAGTTGCCCCGGCGCGGCGCGCGGCGGCACCATCGTGGCGTGCTGCCCGCCCTCCTCGTGCTCGACCCGTTCTGGCCGGGGCGGCGCCCGTACCTCTTCGACGGCTGGTGTCCGGGCCACGACTGACGCCCCCACCACCCCCGACGGACGAGGAACCCGCACCGTGAGCACCGACGAGACCACCCCCACCGCGCCCGGCGGCACCGCCGCCTGGGGCTTCGACACCCTGCAGGTGCACGCCGGCCAGCAGCCGGACCCGGCCACCGGCGCCCGCGCCCTGCCGATCTACCAGACCACCAGCTACGCGTTCCGCGACACCGACCACGCCGCGGCGCTGTTCGGCCTGACCGAGCTGGGCAACATCTACACGCGCATCATGAACCCCACCCAGGCCGTGGTGGAGGAGCGCATCGCCGCCCTCGAGGGCGGCCTCGGCGCCCTGCTCGTCGCCAGCGGCCAGGCCGCCGAGACGATCGCAGTGCTCAACATCGCCCAGGCCGGCGACCACGTCGTCGCCAGCCCGCGCCTGTACGGCGGCACGTACAACCTCCTGCAGCACACGCTGCCCAAGATGGGCGTGACCACCACGTTCGTCGAGGACCCCGACGACCCGGCCTCCTGGGCGGCCGCGGTGCGCCCGGGGACGAAGCTGTTCTACGCCGAGAGCATCTCCAACCCGGCCGGGGACGTCCTCGACGTCGCCGCCGTCGCCGACGCCGCCCACGCCGCCGGCGTGCCGCTGGTCGTGGACAACACCATCGCCACCCCGTGGATCGTGCGCCCGATCGAGCACGGCGCCGACGTCGTCGTGCACTCGGCCACGAAGTTCCTCGGCGGGCACGGCACCTCCATCGCCGGGGTGATCGTCGACTCCGGCCGCTTCGACTGGGCCGCCTCCGGCCGCTTCCCCGGCCTGAGCACCCCGGACCCCAGCTACCACGGCGTCGTCTTCACCGACGCCGTCGGCCCGGCGGCCTACCTCACCAAGGCCCGCGTGCAGCTGCTGCGCGACCTCGGCCCGGCGGCCTCGCCGTTCAACGCGTTCCTCATCGCCCAGGGCCTGGAGACGCTCTCGCTGCGCATGGAGCGCCACGTGCGCAACGCCCGCGCCGTGGCGGAGTTCCTCGACGGGCACGAGCAGGTGCTCTCGGTGAACTACGCCTCGCTGCCGTCCTCGCCCTGGCACGCCAACGCGCAGAAGTACGCCCCGCGCGGTTCCGGCTCCGTGATCGCCTTCGAGATCGCCGGCGGCCTCGAGGCCGGCAAGCGCTTCGTCGACGCCCTCGTGCTGCACAGCCACGTCGCCAACATCGGCGACGTGCGCTCCCTGGTGGTGCACCCGGCCTCGACCACCCACAGCCAGCTAACGGTGGAGGAGCAGTTCACCTCCGGCGTCACGCCCGGCCTGGTGCGCCTGTCCGTCGGCATCGAGGCCGTCGCCGACATCCTCGCCGACCTCGCCCTCGGCTTCGCCGCGGCCGCCGCCTGAGCGCGGTGCGCGCACGGCACGGGGTGACGCGGCACGGGGCGGGACCGGACGGGATGAGGAGCGGGACGTGGCGGTCGACGTGGTGAGCACCCGGGAGGCGGCGCGGTCGGCGCGCGCCGTGGCGGCGGCCCTGCCGTCGGCGCGCGCGGCGGCACCGCCGCCGGCGACGGGCGCCTGGCGCGAGGGCGACCCCGTCGGCCACCGCCGCTTCGCCGACGTCGGCGACCTGCCCCTGCAGCTGGGCGGGGTGCTGCCGCGCGTGCGCCTGGCCTACGAGACGTGGGGCACCCCCGCCCCGGACGGCTCCAACGCCGTGCTCGTCGAGCACGCCCTGACCGGCGACTCCCACGTCGTCGGCGAGGCCGGCGAGGGCCACCCCACCCCCGGCTGGTGGGGCGAGCTCGTCGGCCCCGGCCGCGCCCTGGACACCGACCGCTGGTTCGTCGTGGCCGCCAACGTCCTCGGCGGCTGCCAGGGCAGCACCGGCCCGGCCTCGGCGCGCCCGGGCACCGCGCTGCCGTGGGGCTCGGCGTTCCCGCGCATCACCGTGGCCGACCAGGTCGCCGCCGAGGTGCGCCTGGCCGACCACCTCGGCGTCGAGCGCTTCGCCGCCGTGCTGGGCGGGTCCATGGGCGGGATGCGCTCGCTGGAGTGGGCCGCCGCCCAGCCCGGCCGCGTGGGCGCCGCCCTCGTGCTGGCCACCTGCCCGGCTTCCACCGCCGACCACATCGGCGCGCAGAGTGCGCAGATCAGCGCGATCGTCGCCGACCCGGGCTGGCACGGCGGCGACTACCACGACCAGCCCGCCGGGCAGGGCCCGCACACCGGCCTGGGCCTGGCGCGCCGGCTGGCGCACCTGACCTACCGCACCGGCGCCGAGCTGGAGGCGCGCTTCGGCCGGATGCCGCAGCCCGGCGAGGACCCCCTGGCCCCGGTGGCGCCGGGCCGCTACGCCGTGCAGTCCTACCTGGACCACCACGCCGCCAAGCTGGTGCGCCGCTTCGACGCCGGCAGCTACGTCGCGCTCACCGACGCGCTGAACACCTGGGACGTGGGCCTGGGCCGCGGCGGCACCGACGCCGCGCTCGCGGCGATCACCGTGCCGATGGTCGTGGCCGCCGTCGACTCCGACCGGCTGTACCCGGTGGCCGACGCCGCGCGCACCGCCGCCAGCCCGGCGGCCGTCGGCGGCCTGCGCCTGGTCACCTCCAGCGCCGGCCACGACGGCTTCCTGGTGGAGTCCGCGCAGATCGCCCCCCTCGTCGAGGAGGTCCTCGCGCTGGGGACGCGCTGACGAGCGGTGCCGCGACGAGGTGCCGCGACGAGGTGCTGCGCTCCTCCCCGCCGCTGGTGACCGGCACCGTCGTCCCGCTGATCGGCGGGCGAGGGGTTCAGCGGGTGCGCGGTACCGGGTCGCCGGCCGTGCCGTCCGCGACGGCGTCGGGTTCGAGGACCTGCGGCTGCGCGCCGTGCGAGGGGTCCATCGACCGCTCGTCGAAGGGCAGCTGCCCGGCCAGCACCCGGCTCGCCCGCTCGCGGTCGACCTGCCCGGTCCAGGTGCCGATGACGACGGTGCCCACCGCGTTGCCGATGAAGTTCGTCACCGCGCGCGCCTCGGACATGAACCGGTCGATGCCGACGATCAGCCCGACGCCGTCCAGCAGCGCGGGGCGGTGCGAGGCGAGCCCGCCGGCCAGCGTGGCCAGGCCCGCGCCGGAGACCCCGGCCGCGCCCTTGGAGGCGATGACCATGAACACCAGCAGCGAGACCTGCTCGCCGATCGAGAGCGGCTGCCCCAGCGAGGTGGCGATGAACAGCGAGGCCATCGTCAGGTAGATCGCGGTGCCGTCGAGGTTGAAGGAGTACCCGGTGGGCACGACGATCCCGACGGTGGGGCGCGAGACGCCCAGGTGCTCCATCTTCGCGATCAGGCGCGGCAGCGCGGTCTCCGAGCTCGAGGTGGACACGATGAGCAGCAGCTCGCGGGCCACGTAGCGCAGCAGGGAGAAGATCGAGACCTTCGCCACCACGCGCAGCAGCAGCCCCAGCACGACGAGCACGAACAGCGCGCAGGTGACGTAGAAGCCGAGCATCACGGTGGCCAGCGCCTTCAGGGCGTCGACGCCGGTGGCGCCCACGACGGCCGCGATGGCGCCGAACGCACCGATCGGCGCCACCCACATCACCATCGCCAGCACCTTGAAGACGATCCGCTGGATCACCTCCACCCCGCGCAGCGCGGACTCCCCGCGCTCGCCGAGGCCCTGGATGGCGAAGCCCACCAGCAGCGCCACGAACAGCGTCTCGAGCACCGAGCCGTCGGTCAGCGCGGAGAACAGGCTGGTCGGGACGATGCCCAGCAGGAAGTCCACCGTGCCGCCGCCCTCCTCGGCCTCGGCGGCGCGCTCGGCGCCCACGCCGCGCAGCTCCTCGGTCAGGCGCAGCTCGGTGGCCGGCAGCAGGTTGCCCACCACCAGGCCGATGACCAGCGCGAACGCGCTCATCACGAGGAAGTACAGGAGGGCGGTGCCGCCGACCCGCCCCACCTGGGCGGCCCTGCGCACCGAGCCCACCCCCAGCACGATCGTGCAGAAGATGATCGGGGAGATCATCATGCGCACCAGGTCCACGAAGCCCTCGCCCAGCGGGTTCAGCGCCACGCCCACGTCGGGGGCGAGGAACCCCACGGCGATGCCGAGGACCACCGCGACGATGACGGCGACGTACAGGAAGTGGGTGCGGTCGCGCCTGCGCGCACCGGGCTGAGCACCTGCGCTCACGGGGTCCTCCTCGGCCGGGGTGGGTGTGGTGGTCCTCACACGCTCTCGCGGCGCGCGCGGGTGCGCACCTCCCGCGCCCGGCGCGTCGCGCACCCGCGCCGCGTCCGCGCCCGCCGCAGCGCCCGGGCCCGCGGCCCCCTAGGGTGCGGGGCGTGGCTGCCGCGGAACGCATCACCGACCGGATCGTCTACCACGGCGAGGGACCGTGCTGGTCGCCCTCGTGGGGCGGTCTGCGCTTCGTCGACATGATCGCCGGCGACGTGCTCACCCTCGCCCCCTCGGGGGAGCTCTCGCGCCGGCACTACGGCGACGTCGCCGCGATCGTGCGCCCGCGCGCCGGCGGTGGCGCGGTCGTGGCCGTCGAGCGCGGCTTCGTCCTCGAGGACGCCGACGGCTCCCTGACGCCGCTGCCGGAGCTGTGGGGCGCGCAGGACGGCCTGCGCATGAACGAGGGCGGTTGCGACCCCGACGGGCGCTTCTACGCCGGGTCCATGGCCTACGAGCAGTCCGGCGGCGCCGGCGACGGGCGCGGCTCGGTCTTCCGGCTGGACCCCGACGGCTCGGTGTCCACCGTGCTGACCGGGGCGACCATCTCCAACGGCCTCGGCTTCAGCCCCGACGGCACCCTGGCCTACTACAACGACACCCCCACCGGGCGCACCGACGTCTTCGACTACGACCGCGAGCGCGGGCTGACGAACCGCCGGCCCTTCGCGCGCCACGAGGGCGGGAGCGGGCCCCTCAACCCCGACGGGCTGTGCGTGGACGCCGAGGGCGGGGTGTGGACGGCGTTCTTCGGCGGCTCCTCGGTGCGCCGCTACGCGCCCGACGGCACCCTCGACGCCGTCGTGGAGGTCGGCGCGCGCCAGGTCACCGCCTGCACCTTCGGCGGCGCGGACCTCGACGAGCTGTTCATCACCACCTCGCGCGAGAACCTCGCCGACGACGACGACCCCGCCGCCGGCAGCCTCTTCCGCCACGTGCCCGGCGTGCGCGGCCTGCCGGCGCTGCCCTTCGCCGGCTGAGCCCGCGGGCCCGCCGGCCCGCCGGCCCGCCGCGCTCAGGGCGCGGCGGCGCCCGGCGGCGCCCCGGCGGCGGGGGCGTCCTGCGCGCGCTCGCGCGAGCGGTCCCCGGAGCGGTCGGCGGCCTCGTCGCGCAGCCGCTGCGCGAACTCCTCGGCCACGGCGAGCTTCCCGCGCAGCTCCTGCACGCGGGTGTCGGCGTCGGCCCGGAAGGCGTCGAGCCGGTCGAGGAGCTCCTCGCGCGGGGTCTCGGAGGCGACCCGGCCGTCGAGGGCGTCCAGCACCCCCAGCAGCCGGCGCATCTCGTCCAGGGAGAAGCCCAGCGGCTTCATGCGCTTGAGCACCACCAGGCGCTGCACGTCCACCTCGGTGTACAGCCGGAAGCCGCCCGGCGTGCGCCCGGAGGGGGTGACGAGCCCGACCTCCTCGTAGTACCGGATGGTGCGGAAGCTGTAGCCGACGCGCTCGACCACCTCGCCGATCCGCATGAGCCCGCTCACCGGCGCCCCCCTCCCCTCGCTGCCGGGGTCCCCCGGGCGGGTGCGCCCGCCCGGGGGAGCCGCCTCAGTGACCGGCGCCCTTGGCGTAGGAGGTGCCCTTCGCGCGCTCGTAGGACGCGGCGATCTCCGCCTCCGCCTCCGCGCGCCCGGACCAGTTCGCCCCCTCCACCGACTTGCCGGGCTCGAGGTCCTTGTAGGTCTCGAAGAAGTGCTGGATCTCCAGGCGGTCGAACTCGCTGACGTCCGTCAGGTCCTGGACCTTCTCCCACCGCGGGTCGCCCGCGACGACGGCGAGGACCTTGTCGTCGCCGCCGGCCTCGTCGCGCATGTGGAACATGCCGATGGCCCGGCAGGTGATGAGGCAGCCGGGGAACGTGGGCTCCTCCAGGAGCACCAGGACGTCCAGCGGGTCGCCGTCCTCGCCGAGCGTGCCCTCGATGAACCCGTAGTCGTGCGGGTAGCGCGTCGAGGTGAACAGCATGCGGTCCAGGCGGATGCGCCCGCTCTCGTGGTCGACCTCGTACTTGTTGCGCTGCCCCTTGGGGATCTCGATGGTCGCGTCGAACTCGATCGGCGTGCTGGTCACGCTGCTCCTCCCGCGGGGTCGCGCGACCCCGTCCTCGTCGGCCGGTCGCCACGTCCGGCGCCCGGCGGTGCGCGCTAGTGTCGCGCAGTCGCGGCCGCACCCCGGACACCGCGGGCGGCGCGGTCCTGACGGGACGCGCGGGCGGTGCCCGGCGGTGCCCGGCGGGGACGGGTGCGAGCGCGGCGGCGAGGAGGACGGGTGGCACGGGTGCGGGCTCCGCTGGCGGGCGCTGCGGCGGCCCTGACCGCGCTGGTGCTGGCCGGCGGCTACGCCGGGCTGGACGTCGCCGGCGCCGTGCCCGGGCCGCTGACCACCACCCCCGCGCCGACCGCGCCGGCGCTGCCCACGGCCCCGGCCGCCGTCGCCCCCACCGCGCCGGCCGCGCCGGTGCTGCCGGCCGCGGACGCCGCCGCGCCCGTGCCCGACCCGGCGGCGCTGGAGCGGCGGGTCGCCCCCGCGCTGGCCGACCCCGCCCTCGGCCCGGCCCCGTCCGCCCTCGTCGTGGACGCCGCCACCGGCGCGGTGCTGCTGGCGCGCGACCCCGACGGCCCGCGCACCCCCGCCTCGGTGACCAAGCTGCTCACGGCGGCGGCCGCCCTGAGCGCGCTGGGCCCCGGCTCGCGCGCGGCCACCCGCGTCGTCGAGGGCGCCGGCGCCGGCGAGGTCGTCCTCGTCGGCGGCGGCGACGTGCTGCTGGCCGCCGGCGCGGGGGACCCCGCGGCCGTGGCCGGGCACGCCGGGCTGGCGGACCTGGCCGACGCCACCGCCGCGGCCCTGCGCGCGGCCGGGCGCACCAGCGCCGCGGTGCGCCTGGACGACTCCGCCTTCAGCGGCCCGGCCGTGCAGGAGGGCTGGGGCGCCGGCGACGTCGCCGCCGGCTTCGTCGCCCCGATCGCGCCGCTAGCCGTGGACGAGGGCCGGCTGGTGCCCGGGCGGGAGGCGCCGCGCGCCGCCGACCCGGCCCTGGGGGCCGCGCAGGCCTTCGCCGCGCTGCTGGCCGAGCGGGGCCTGCCCGCCCCGCCGGGCCCGGCCGGCGCCGTGGCGCGCGCCACCGCCGCGCCCGGCGCGCGCGAGCTGGCCCGGGTGGAGTCGGCCACCACCGCCGAGCAGGTCGAGCTGCTGCTCACCGCCAGCGACAACACCCTCTCGGAGGTGCTGGGCCGGCGCGTGGCGCTGGCGGCGGGGCGCCCGGGCAGCGCCGAGGAGGCCGGCGCCGCCGTCACCGCCGCCGTGGCCGCCCTGGGCGTGGACGTCGCCGGCGTGCGCCTGCAGGGCAGCAGCGGCCTGGGCCGCTCGGCGCGCCTGCCGGCGCGGGTGCTCACCGACCTGCTCGTGCTGGCCGCCTCCGGGCAGCGCCCCGAGCTGTCGGCGCTGCTCAGCGGGCTGCCGGTGGCCGCGGCCACCGGCACGCTGGTCGACCGCTACGGCGGGGCCGCGGCCGCCGGCGCCGGCGTGGTGCGCGCCAAGACCGGCACCCTGACCGGCGTGAGCTCCCTGGCCGGGTACGTGCGCGACGCCGACGGGCGGCTGCTGGCGTTCGCGGTGCTCTCCGACGCCGTGCCCGCCGGCGCCACCTGGGGCGCGCGCCGCGCCGAGGACCTCTTCGCCGTCGCGCTCGCCGGCTGCGGCTGCTCCTGAGGAGCGCTGCGCGCCCGGGACCGGTCGCGCCCCAGGGCCCCGGCGCGGCGCCGCCGCCGCGTAGCGTGCGCGCATGAGCCCTGCAGCGGACGCCGCGCCGGAGACGGCGCGCACCGTCGGCGCGTACGTGGACTTCGACCTGGCCGCGCGCGTGGCCGCCCGCCTGGCCCCGCCCGGCCCCGCCGTCGGGCGCGCGGAGGCCGCCGAGGTCGTCGGCGAGCTGCGCGAGGCCGCCGCCGCGGCCGCCGCGCCGGTGGCCGCCACCGCGCGCCTGCAGCAGGACCCCTCCACCGGCGCCGCGGCGCCGGCCCTGGTGGTGGACCGCGCCTCGTGGGCGCGCGCCAACGTCGAGGCGTTCCGGGCGCTGCTGGCGCCGGTGCCCGTGCCGCTGCCCGAGCCGGGCCGGCGCGGCGCGCGCGCCGGCGGGCGCGCCGACCGCGCCACCACCGCGCTGGGCCGGCGCACCACCGGCGGGGAGACCGGCGCGCTGCTGGCGTTCCTGTCCTCGCGCGTGCTGGGGCAGTTCGACGTCTTCTCCGGCGTGGACGCCGGCGAGCCGGGCCGGCTGCTGCTCGTGGCGCCCAACGTGGTGCAGGTCGAGCGCGACCTGGGCGTGGACCCCGGCGACTTCCGCCGCTGGGTGTGCCTGCACGAGGAGGCGCACCGGCTGCAGTTCGGCGCCACCCCGTGGCTGCGCCGCTGGCTGGCCGGCGAGGCGCGCGCGCTGTCGGAGGACCTGCTCTCCAACCCGCGCGACCTCGGCGAGCGGCTGGCCGGTGCGCTGCGCGGGCTGCCGGAGCTGCTGCGCGGCGGCGAGGGCGCCGGCGCGGGCCTGGCCGACCTGCTGCAGAGCCCGGCCCAGCGCGAGCGGGTGCGGCGCGTGGTGGCGGTGATGTCGCTGCTGGAGGGGCACGCCGACGTCGTCATGGACGACGTCGGACCGCAGGTGGTGCCCACCGTGGCCACGATCCGCGCGCGCTTCACCGAGCGCCGCCGCGGCCGCGGCGCGCTGGACGTGCTCACCCGCCGCCTGCTGGGCCTGGACGCCAAGACCCGCCAGTACGCCGACGGCGCGCGCTTCGTGCGCGGCGTGCTCGGCGACGTCGGCTGGGAGGGCTTCAACGCGGTCTGGCGCGAGCCGGCGGCGCTGCCGACGCCGGAGGAGGTCGCCGACCCCGGCGCGTGGGTGCGCCGGGTGCACGGCTGAGGCGCGCGCGTGGGCGGCCCGCCGGCGCCGGTGGCGGCGGTGCGGGTGGCCGTGCGCGCCGACCTGCGCGCGCTGCGCTCGGCCGGCGCCGCGCCCGGCGCCCTGGTGCTGGCCGCGTGCAGCGGCGGGGCGGACTCCCTGGCGCTGGCGGCGGCGCTGGCGTTCGAGGCGCCGCGCGCGGGCCTGCGCGCCGGGGCGGTGGGCGTCGACCACGGCCTGCACCCCGGCTCGGCGGCCGTGGCGCGCGCCGCGGCCACCGCCTGCGCCGGGCTGGGCCTGGACCCGGTGCTGACCAGCCGGGTGGACGTCGGCCGCTCGGGCGGTCCCGAGGCCGCCGCGCGCGAGGCGCGCTACGCCGCCCTGCGCGCGGCCGCCGACGCCTCGGGGGCGGTGGCGGTGCTGCTCGGGCACACCCTGGACGACCAGGCCGAGACCGTCCTGCTGGGCCTGGCGCGCGGGTCCGGCACGCGCAGCCTGGCCGGGATGCCGGCGGTGCGCGGGCCCTTCCGCCGCCCGCTGCTGGGCCTGCCGCGGGCCACCGTGCGCGCCGCGTGCGCGGCGCAGGGCCTGCGGCCGTGGGAGGACCCGGCCAACGCCGACCGCCGCCTGGCGCGCGCGCGGGTGCGCCACGAGGCGCTGCCGGCGCTGGAGGCGGCGCTGGGCCCGGGCGTGGCCGCGGCGCTGGCCCGCTCGGCGCGGGCGCTGCGCGAGGACGCCGACGCCCTCGACGAGCTGGCCGCGCAGCGCGACCCCTTCCGCGCCGGCGCCGCCCCGCTGCCCGAGCTGCTCGCCGCGCCCGCCGCGCTGCGCCGTCGCTGGCTGCGCCGCGCTGCCCTGGCCGCCGGCAGCCCGGCCGGCGCGCTGTCGGCCGCGCACGTCGACGCGCTGGAGGCGCTGGTGCTGCGCTGGCGCGGGCAGGGCCCGGTGCACCTGCCCGGGGGTGCGAGGGGCCACCGCGCGTGTGGCAGGCTCGTGCTCACGCCCGCGGCGCGGCAGACCCGCGCCTGAGGCGCCCCCACCCGCACCCCCAGCACGGAGGCCCCCGTGGACGCCGCCACCGCCGGCACCGACCTCGCCCACGTCCTGCTCAGCAGGGAGCAGGTGGCCACGAGGGTGGCCGAGCTGGCCGCGCAGCTGGACGAGGACTACCGCGAGAAGGACGTCCTGCTCGTGGGCGTGCTCAAGGGTGCCGTCATGGTCATGGCCGACCTCTCGCGCGCCATGAGCATCCCGCTGTCGATGGACTTCATGGCCGTGAGCTCGTACGGCTCGGGCACCAAGAGCTCCGGCGTGGTGCGCATCCTCAAGGACCTCGACGCCGACATCTCCGGGCGCCACGTGCTCGTGGTGGAGGACATCATCGACTCGGGCCTGACGCTGTCGTGGTTGCTGGCCAACCTCGGCTCGCGCGGGCCGGCGTCGGTGCGCGTGTGCGCGCTGCTGCGCAAGCCCGAGGCCGCCAAGGTCGAGGTGGACGTGGCCTACGTCGGCTTCGACATCCCCAACGAGTTCGTCGTCGGCTACGGGCTGGACTTCGCCGACAAGTACCGCAACCTCGACTGCGTGGCGACGCTGGCGCCGCACGTCTACAGCTGAGGTCGTCCCCGCCGTCCGTGGCATCCTGGTCACAGGCTCCACAGCGTCGGAGGAGGCAGCGGTGGGCACCACCGTCGAGCGGTCCGCACCTCGGACGGTCGTCGCGCACGGGAACGCCCTGGACGACTGGCTCGCGGAGCGGCGCCGGCTGGGTCAGGACGGCCGGGACGAGGTCTGGGACGGGGTCTACCACGTGGTACCGCACGCGCACAGCAGCCACGGACGGCTGGCGTACCGCCTCGGCATCGCACTGGCCGGGCGGGCCGCCGAGCGCGGTCTGTCCCCGATGGGGGAGTTCAATCTCGGGACCGGCGACCGGGACTACCGGGTGCCCGACATGGGCTGGACGTCGACCCCCTTGGAGGAAGCGACCCTCTACGTCCCGTCGGTCGAGGTCGTGGTGGAGTTCGAGTCCCCGGGCGACGAGACGTGGGCCAAGGTCCCGTTCTACTTCGAGCGGGCGGCCGGTGAGGTCTGGGTCATCACCCCGCAGACCCGCTCGGTCCAGGTCCTCACGGGGCCGGACAGCGCGGCGGCGGCCAGCGGGCTGCTGGGTGTCAGCACGGACGAGATCGCTGCGGCGCTGGGGTGGCGCTGAGGTGAGCCGTCAGCTGGCTCATGCATCGCTGTTGCGATAGCACTATCGGTATAACGATACTCAGCTGGTGGACCCGTCGAACCCGCTGCGCACGATCGCGCCGACGGTGGACGCCGACGTCCTCCAGGTCCTCGCCCGGACGCACCGTCCGCTGAGCGGCGCCACGGTCGCCAACCTCGGCGGTCGCTCCTACGCCCGGACGCGTGCCTGCCTGCACCGGCTCGTCGAGCACGGCCTGGTGACCGCGCAGGACGTCGGGTCGGCCGTCCTGTAGGCGCTCGACCGGCAGCACGTGCTCGCCGATGCCGTCCTGGCGGCGGTGGGCTCGACGGCGGCCGTCGAGGCGCTCCTGCTGGAACGGCTGGCCGGCTGGGACCCGCCGGCGCAGGCCGTGGTCGTCTTCGGGTCGTGGGCGCGCGGTGAGGCCGGTCCTGACAGCGACCTCGACCTGCTGCTCGTGCGGAGGGACGCCGTCGACGTCGACGGCGCGTGGGGCGAGCAGGTGCACGCGACAGGGCAGGCTGTGGAAGTGCTGACGGGCAACGCGGTGCAGTTCGTCCAGGTCACGCTCTCCCAGCTGGTGACGGCTGTTCACGAGGACCAGCCATTGATCAGAGGATTGCGCCAGGACGCTCGGGTGCTCGTCGGGCCGCCGCTGCGCGCGCTGCTCGCCGCTGGAGCGACGGCGTGAGTCGCCCGGGACCGCGAACCGGCACCTGCACCCCGGCTGACGCCCGGACCCGGCTGCGGCAGGCGCGGATGCACCTGGAGGCGGCCGAGCTGGTGCAGGCCGAAGAACTGGAGGAGGCGGCTGCTGTCGCCACGGGTAACGCCGTGCTCGCCGCCGTCGCAGCAGCCGATGCCGTCTGCTGCTTCGTGGCGGGAGTGCGGTCCAGCGGCCAGGACCACCGTCAGGCCATCGCCCTCCTGCAGGAGACCACTGGCGATGCGGGGCTCACCAGAGGGCTGCGCGAGGTGCTGGATCTCGAGGACGCAGGGCACTACGGCCTCAGCAACGTCTCGCAAGCCAACTGCACGGCCGCGGTTCGCCGCGCGCGGACGCTCGTCGAGGTTGCTGCAGCACGCATGAATCGATGAACGAGCCACCGACCTCCTGGAGCGGTGCGGGGTGCCCGTGGTGCTCGACCACTCGCGTGGTGACGCCCTGCTGGTGGCTGGCGCAGACGGCGGCCAGTGCCCGGAGTCCGTGTCCGCCGAGGTGGTCGAAGCCTCCTGCGACCGACCCCCGCGCTCGCCGATCGACGCCCTCTGCACGAACGACACCGATCGGCGGACCCGGAGCCGACTGCGACCCTCACCCGATGCGCGCGAGCACCCCGTCGAGGCCGAGCGTGTCGCCTTCCGCAGCGACCCGCCGCAGCGTCCCCGCGCGGTGCGCCGCCACCCGCGACTGCATCTTCATCGCCTCCACGACCGCCACGTCCTGACCCGGCGACACCTCCGCCCCGTCCTCGACCAGCCAGGTGGTCAGCGTCCCGGGGGCCGGGGCGGTCAGCGCGCGCTCGTCCGGCTCGTCCCGCTCGTCCTGTGCCCGCTCGGTCCCGGCGGCGGGACCGGCGGACCCCAGCGCGGCCAGGAGCGTCGCGGGCAGCCCGATGGTGGTCATCCGCCCGTCGATCTCGACGGGGAAGCGCCGCAGCGCGGGCGCCGGGTCGGGGGCGGGGCGCAGCTGGGGTTCCAGCCGCGGCATCAGCTCGGACTCGATCCACTGGGTGCCGACCGCGAAACCCGCCGTCGAGAAGTCGGGTTCGTCCACGACGGCCCGCGCGAACGGCAGCACCGTGGCGACGCCCTCGACCTCGAACTCGGCCAGCGCGCGGCGGGCGCGGGCCAGCGCGGCGTCGCGGTCCGCGGCGTGGACGAGCAGCTTGCCGGCGAGGGAGTCGAAGGCGGCCGGGACGTCGTCACCGGCCTCGACCCCGCCGTCCCACCGGACCCCCGGGCCGGAGGGCACGCGCAACCTCGAGACCCGCCCGGGGCTGGGCAGGAAGCCGCGACCGGGGTCCTCGGCGCTGATGCGGAACTCGAACGCGTGGCCGCGTACCTCGGGGGTCCGCGTGAACGACGGTCCCTCGCCGGCCGCGATGCGGAACTGCTCGCGCACCAGGTCGACGCCGGTGACGAGCTCGGTGACGGGGTGCTCGACCTGCAGCCGGGTGTTCACCTCGCAGAACGACAGCGTCCCGTCCGCGCCCAGCAGGAACTCCACCGTGCCGGCGCCGCGGTAGCGCACCGCGGCGCAGACGTCGTGCGCCGCGGCGTGGATCGCGCGGCGCTGCTCCCGGCTCAGACCGGGCGCGGGCGCCTCCTCGACGAGCTTCTGGTTGCGGCGCTGCAGCGAGCAGTCGCGGTCGCCCACGACCGTCACCCCGCCGCGGCCGTCGCCGAGGAGCTGCACCTCCAGGTGCCGGGGCCGCTCCAGGAACCTCTCGACGAAGCACTCGCCGCGCCCGAACGCGGCCACGGCCTCCCGGGTCGCGGCCTCGAAGGCGCCGGCGACCTCCTCGCGCGTGCGCGCCACCCGCATCCCGCGGCCACCCCCGCCGTGCACCGCCTTGACCACGACGGGCAGGCCGAACTCGTCGGCGAACGCCTCGGCCTCCGCGGCGTCGGCCAGCGGGGACGTCGTCCCCGGGGCCAGGGGGGCACCGGCGGCGCGGGCGATGGCGCGCGCCGTCACCTTGTCGCCCAGGGCCTCGATGGTCTCCGGGGTCGGGCCGATCCAGGTGAGCCCCGCGTCCTCGACGGCCCGGGCGAAGGCGGCGTCCTCGGACAGGAACCCGTACCCGGGGTGGACCGCGTCGGCGCCCGAGGCCCGTGCGGCCGCCAGCAGGGCGTCGACGTCCAGGTACGTCTGCGCGGCGGAGTCGCCGGGCAGCGCCACGGCCGCGTCGGCGAGCCGGACGTGCAGGGCGCCCGCGTCCTGGTCGGCGTAGACGGCGACCGAGCGCAGGCCCACCTCGGCCGCGGCGCGGACCACCCGCACGGCGATCTCGCCGCGGTTGGCGATCAGGACGGTCTCCACGGTGCTCCTCACAGGTCGGCGAACGGGGCGCGCGGGCGGAAGCGGACGCGGGCGCCGGGGGGCAGCTGCCCCACGAGGTCCAGGTGGGCGTCGACGACGGCCCCGATCACGGGGTAGCCGCCGGTCAGCGGGTGGTCCGGGCCGAACAGCACGGGCTGGCCGTCCGGCGGGACCTGGATCGCCCCGGTCACCGCGCCCTCGCTGGGCAGTTCGCCCCCGCGGGCGCGCTCCAGCGGCACGGCGCCCGCCAGCCGCGTGCCCACCCGGTCCGAGCGGGCCGTGACCTCCCACTCCTGGGAGGTCAGCGTCTCCAGCGCCGCCGGCGTGAACCAGTCGGTGCGCGGGCCCAGGACGACCTCGAGCTGCACCGTCCGACCGCTGCGCGGCGGTTCCGCCCGGGGGTGCGGTCCCGGGTGGACGGCGTGCGGGGCGGCCGCGGGGCCGTGCAGCGCCAGCCGGTCGCCGGCGGTCAGCGGGTGCGGCCCCACCCCGGAGAGCGTGTCGGTCGCCAGCGAGCCCAGCGCGGCGGGCGCGTCGAACCCCCCGCGGACCGCCAGGACCGTGCGCAGGCCGGCGCGCGGGGTGCCCAGCCGCAGCTCGTCACCGTCCTCGACGGCGACCGGTCGCTCGAGGGGGACGGGCAGGCGGGTGCCGTCGGCGGCGCGGATGCGCGCGTCGGGGTCCGCGCCGGCCAGGGCGAGCACGCCCGCCCCGCGGAACCTCAGGACCGCCCCGCCCCCGGCGAGCTCCAGGGCGGCGGTGCCCTCGGCGTTGCCGACGGCGCGGTTGGCGGTGCGCAGCGCGGCGCGGTCGGCCACCCCCGAGGCGGGCACCCCCTCGGCCAGGTGCCCGGGGCGTCCCGGGTCCTGCAGCAGCAGCTGCACCCCGGGGGAGACGACCTCGACGGCGCGCGCCGACCCGCGCGGTGCCGGGGGGGCGTCGCGCACGGGGACCACCTCGCGCTCGACCCGCTGGAACCGCACGGTCGTGCCCGGGGCGAGCAGCGCCGGCGGGTCCCGGTCGAGGTCCCACACCCGGGCGTCGGTGCGCCCGATCAGCTGCCAGCCGCCGGGGCTCTCGCGCGGGTAGACGCCGGAGAACTCCCCGGCCAGCCCCACCGACCCGGCGGGGATCCGCGTGCGCGGGGAGGGCCGGCGCGGGACGTCGAACACCTCGTCGTCGGTGACCAGGTAGCCGAACCCCGGGGCGTACCCGGTGAACGCGACCGTCCAGGTCGCCGCCTGGTGCCGACGGACGACCTCCTCGACCGAGCACCCCAGGGCCGCGGCGACCTCGTCGAGGTCCTGCCCGTCGTAGCGGACCTCGACCGTCACGGCCTGCCCGCTGCCGCGCACCTCGGCCGCCGGTTCGACGCGGCGCAGGCGCGCGACGAGGTCGCGGACGGTGGTCCGGCGCGGGTCGAAGAGCACGAGCACCGTCCGGGCGGCGGGCACGACCTCGCGGACCCCGGGCAGGTCGGCGGCGACCAGCGCGGTGAACAGCCGCCGCGCCTCGTCCAGGTCCGCGGCCTCGACCACCACGGCGGTGTCGCCGGCGGGCAGGAACCTCACGACGCCGGCCCGGTGCGCGCTCCCGCGCGGGTGCGCGCGACGAAGGGGGCGATCCCCACGCCGGCGTCGACCAGCGCGGCCCGGGTCGCCGCGGCCATCCCCACAGCCCCCGGGCTGTCCCCGTGCACGCACACGGACTCGGCCCGCACCGGCACGTCCGAGCCGTCGACCGCCTCGACCACCCCCTCCTGCACGAGCCGCACCACGCGCCGGGCCACCAGGTCGGCGTCGTGCAGCACCGCCCCGGCCCGCGAGCGGGGGACCAGGTGCCCGGCCGGGGTGTAGGCGCGGTCGGCGAACGCCTCGGCCGCCGTCGCGAGCCCGGCCCGGTCGGCGACCTCGAGGGCGACCCCGCCAGCCAGGCCCAGCAGCACCAGCGAGGGGTCGACGGCCCTGACCGCCGCGACCACCACCGCCGCGGTCGCCGCGTCCACGGCCGTGGTGTTGTAGAGCGCGCCGTGGGGCTTGACGTAGACGACGGCGTCGCCGACGGAGCGCGCCAGCGCCCACAGCGCACCGAGCTGGTACTCCACGTGGGCCTGCAGCGTCGCGGCCGGCAGGTCCAGGCGCTCGCGGCCGAAGTTCTCGTGGTCGCGGTAGCCGGGGTGCGCGCCGATCGCCACGCCCGCCCGGGAGGCGGCCAGCAGCGTCTCGCGGATGCCCTCGGGGCTGCCGGCGTGGAAGCCGCAGGAGACGTTTGCGCTGCTGACCACGCCCAGCATCGCCGCGTCGTCGGAGACCGGGCGCTCAGGGGTGTTCTCCCCGAGGTCGGAGTTCAGGTCGATGGTCGCCACGGGTGTTGCCTCCGGGGTCGGGCGGTGAGCAGGTCGAAGGCCGGGCCGGTGGAGCGGACGGCCGTGCAGCAGCCGGTGGCTGGGGCCGGGGTCCCGGCCACCGGCAACCACGTCGGGTGGGCGCACCCGCCCGGGACGTCGCGCCGGCGGAGCCAGCCGGTGCAGAGGAACACCGTCGTCCCGATCGGCGGGATCGGCCCGTCGAACCCGCCCACGAGCACCGGCAGCGCGGCCGGCGCGGTGCCGGTGGCCGGGTGGGCGGTGCCGGTGACGAGGACGCCGGTGACCGGGCCGCGGCGGGACCGCCGGCTCGTGCTCACGGCGGGGGTGCTGCTCGCGCGCACCCGCTGAGGGACGGGCACGCCGGCTCCCGAGGACGTGGCGACGTCGCCGCCGGACGGGGCCGCCGGGACGCCGGCGCTCCGGCACCGCTGGTCGAGGACCACGGTGGCACCGGTCGTCGGACGAGCCGTTGCGCCGTGCCGCGCCCGTGGTGGCTCCCGGCTGGACGACGCCCGCAGCCGCGGTGGGGGGGCACCTGCGGTGGCGGGGGTGACCCGCCCCGCCGCCCCCTCCCGCGGGAGCGCCGAGGCGGACGGCACGGCGGCCCGGCGGCCCGGCGGCCCGGCGGCCCGGCGGCTCGGCGCCGCCACCGCCGTCACCGCCGCCGGGGAGTTCCGCCCCGGGCAGCGCCTCTCGGGGGCCGCGCAGGAGCGGGCGGGGGTCGGGACGGCCGGCTGGCCGCCCTTCAGCCCACAGCGAACCCGCGGGCGGCGACCGGAACAGCGGTCCACCGCCGCCCGTTGGTCCCCCTGACAACCGGGCGGACGGCGGCCGGGACAGCGCGTCGGCGCTGCGGTGTACCGTCGAGCGTCTGGCAGGACCGAGCAGGAGGGACAGGGGGCGACCCCTCCACCGATGTCGAACCTCAAGCGTGTAGTCCGCGGCCCGTGGCTGTGGATCGTGGTGGCCGTCGCGGTCGTGGCGATCGGCGCGTCCTTCTTCGCCTCCAGCGGCACCACCGAGGTCCCCACCACCCGCGCCCTGGAGCTCATCCGCAGCGGTGAGGTCGAGAGCGCCACCCTCACCGACCGCAACCAGCGCATCGACCTCCAGCTGCGCGACGGGGTCACCGAGGACGGCGCGAGCACCGTCCGCTCCTACTACATCTCCCAGCGCGGCGACGAGGTCCTCGCCGCCCTGGACGACGCGGGCGTCGAGAGCGTCACCGACGAGGTGCCCACCACCAGCGTCCTGTCGTCCCTGCTCTTCACCGTCGGGCCGATCCTGCTGCTCCTGCTGCTCTTCTGGTGGCTGATGAGCCAGATGCAGGGCGGCGGCAGCCGGGTGATGAACTTCGGCAAGTCCAAGGCCAAGATGATGACCAAGGACACCCCGAAGACGACCTTCGCCGACGTCGCCGGCGCGGACGAGGCCGTCGAGGAGCTGCACGAGATCAAGGAGTTCCTCTCCGAGCCCGCGAAGTTCCAGGCCGTGGGCGCGAAGATCCCCAAGGGCGTGCTGCTGTACGGCCCGCCCGGCACCGGCAAGACGCTGCTGGCGCGCGCCGTGGCCGGCGAGGCCGGGGTGCCGTTCTACTCGATCTCCGGCTCGGACTTCGTGGAGATGTTCGTCGGCGTGGGCGCCTCGCGGGTGCGCGACCTCTTCGAGCAGGCCAAGCAGAACGCCCCGGCGATCATCTTCGTCGACGAGATCGACGCCGTCGGCCGCCACCGCGGCGCCGGCCTGGGCGGCGGGCACGACGAGCGCGAGCAGACCCTGAACCAGCTGCTCGTCGAGATGGACGGCTTCGACGTCAAGGCCAACGTCATCCTCATCGCCGCCACCAACCGCCCCGACATCCTCGACCCGGCGCTGCTGCGCCCGGGCCGCTTCGACCGGCAGATCGCGGTGGAGGCCCCCGACATGGAGGGCCGGCACAAGATCCTGCAGGTGCACGCCAAGGGCAAGCCGATGTCCCCGGACGTCGACCTGCTGGCCGTGGCGCGCCGCACGCCGGGCTTCTCCGGCGCCGACCTGGCCAACGTGCTCAACGAGGCCGCGCTGCTGACCGCGCGCGCCGACGCGAAGGTCATCGACGACGCCGCCCTCGACGAGGCGATCGACCGCGTCATGGCCGGCCCGCAGAAGCGCACCCGCCGGATGAACGAGAAGGAGCTGAAGGTCACCGCGTACCACGAGGGCGGCCACGCCCTGGTCGCGGCGGCCCTGCCGAACACCGACCCGGTGACCAAGGTGACGATCCTGCCGCGCGGGCGGGCGCTGGGCTACACGATGGTGCTGCCCACGGAGGACAAGTACTCCACCTCCCGCAACGAGATCCTCGACCAGCTCGCGTACGCCCTGGGCGGGCGCGTGGCCGAGGAGCTGGTCTTCCACGACCCCACCACGGGCGCCAGCAACGACATCGAGAAGGCCACCGGCATGGCCCGCAAGATGGTCACGCAGTACGGCATGAGCGAGCGCGTGGGGGCCATCAAGCTCGGTTCCGGCGGCGGCGAGGTCTTCCTCGGCCGCGACATGGGCCACGAGCGCGACTACTCCGAGGGCGTGGCCGGCGTCGTCGACGAGGAGGTGCGCCGCCTCATCGAGGCCGCCCACGACGAGGCGTGGGAGATCCTCGTGGAGCACCGGCAGGTCCTCGACGACCTCGTCGTCGCCCTGCTGGAGAAGGAGACGCTGAACCAGGCGGAGCTGGCGCAGATCTTCGCGCCGGTCGTCAAGCGCCCGCAGCGGCCGGTGTGGCTCTCCAGCGAGCGCCGCCACGTCTCCGACCGGCCCCCGGTGGCCGGCCCGCGCGAGCGCGCCGCGCTCAACGGGCACGGCGCGCAGGTCCCGCTGAACCGCACCCACGAGGAGCCGTGACCGGCGGCACCACCGCCGCCGGCGCCGCCGCGCACCCGGACGACGCGCCCCACCCGGGCGTGGACACCGAGCGCGCGGCGGCGGCCGTGCGCGAGTTCCTCCTGGCCATCGGCGAGGACCCCGACCGCGAGGGCCTGCGCGAGACGCCCGCCCGCGTGGCGCGCGCGGCCGGGGAGCTGTTCGCCGGGCTGTGGCAGGACCCGGCCGAAGTGCTCACCACCGACTTCGGCCTCGAGCACGACGAGCTGGTGCTGGTGCGCGACATCGAGGTCCAGTCCACCTGCGAGCACCACCTGCTGCCCTTCCACGGCGTCGCCCACGTCGGTTACATCCCCGGCGAGCACGGCCGCGTCACGGGCCTGTCCAAGCTGGCGCGCCTCGTGGACGTCTACGCCCGCCGCCCGCAGCTGCAGGAGCGGCTGACCACCCAGGTCGCCGACGCGCTGGTGGAGCGGCTGCACCCGCGCGGCGCCATCGTCGTCGTCGAGTGCGAGCACTCGTGCATGACCTACCGCGGCGTGCGCAAGCCCGGCGCGAAGACGATCACCTCGGCGGTGCGCGGCGGCCTGCGCCACCCGGCCACCCGCGCGGAGGCGATGAGCCTGATCGTGGCGGGGCGCCGGTGAGCGCGCCGGCCGCGCCCGCCGCCGCGCTGCCGGCGCTGCTGGCCCCGGGCCGCTGCCGCGTGGTGGGCGTGGTCAACACCACCCCCGACTCCTTCTCCGACGGCGGCCGGCACCTCGCCGCCGCCGACGCCGTCGCGCGCGGCCTGGCCCTGGTGGCCGCCGGCGCCGACGTCGTCGACGTGGGCGGGGAGTCCACCCGCCCCGGCGCCGCGCGCGTGGACGCCGCCGAGGAGCTGGCCCGCGTGCTGCCCGTGGTGCGCGAGCTGGCCGCGCGCGGCGTGGCCGTCAGCGTGGACACGATGCGCGCACCGGTGGCCGCCGCCGCGGTGGAGGCGGGCGCGGTGCTCGTCAACGACGTCTCCGGCGGTCTGGCCGACCCGGACATGGCCCGCACCGTCGCCGCGAGCGGCGCCGGCTACGTGCTCTCGCACTGGCGCGGGCACTCCGACGTCATGACGTCCCTGGCCGTCTACGACGACGTGGTCGCCGAGGTCGAGGCGCACCTGGCGCAGCGCCTGTGGGCCGTGGCCGGACAGGGCCTGGAGCCCGCGCGCGTCGTGCTGGACCCGGGCCTGGGCTTCGCCAAGACCGCCGGGCACGACTGGGCGCTGCTGGCGGCGCTGCCGCGGCTGGCCGCGCTGGGCCGCCCGCTGCTCGTGGGCGCCTCCCGCAAGCGCTTCCTGGGCGCGCTGCTGGCCGGCCCGGACGGCGCCGCCCCGCCGCCGGCGGCGCGCGACGACGCCACCGCGGCCGTCTCGGCGCTGGCCGCCGCCGCCGGCGCGTGGGGGGTGCGCGTGCACGAGGCCGCCGCCTCGGCCGCCGCCGTGCGCGTGGCCCGCGCCTGGTCGCTGGCGGCGGGCGCGTGAGCTCGCTGGAGGCCGCCGGCCCCGTCCTGGGCCCGCACGGGCGGGTGCTGGACCGCGTCGTGCTGCGCGGGCTGCGGGCGGTCGGCCGGCACGGCGTGCTGGAGTCCGAGCGCCGCACCGGGCAGCCCTTCGGCCTGGACGTCGCCCTGCACCTGGACACCGCCGAGGCCGCCGCCGGCGACGACCTGGCCGCCACCGTCGACTACGGCGCGCTGGCCGAGGAGCTGGTGACGCTGCTGACCGGTGAGCCGGTCGCGCTGCTGGAGACCCTCGCCGAGCGGGTGGCCGCCGCGTGCCTGGCCCGCTCGGGGCGGGTGCTGGCCGTCGACGTCGTGGTGCACAAGCCCCGCGCCCCGCTGACGGTGCCCTTCGAGGACGTGGAGGTCGTCGTGCGCCGGGTGCGCGCGTGAGCGCGCCGCCGCCGGGGGCCTCGGGGTCCTCGGGCTCGTCGGGGCCGCTGGTGCCCGTGGTGCTCTCGCTGGGCTCGAACCTCGGCGACCGCGCCGCGGCCCTGCACGCGGCGGTGGCCGCCCTGCGCGCCGCCGACGGCCTGCTCGTCGACGCCGTCTCCGCGCCGCTGGCGAGCGCGCCGGTGGGCGAGGTGCTCGACCAGCCGGAGTTCCTCAACCTCGTGGTGCTCGCCCGCACAGGGCTGTCGCCGCGCGCGCTGCTGCACCTGTGCCGGGAGGTGGAGCGCCGCGGCGGGCTGGACCGCTCCGTGAAGGTGCCCGGCGGGCCGCGCCCGATCGACGTGGACGTCGTCGCGCACGGCGGGACCGTCCTCGACGAGCCGGACCTGGTGCTGCCGCACCCGCGCGCGCACGAGCGCGCCTTCGTGCTGGCCCCCTGGGCGGCGCTGGACCCGGCCGCGGTGCTGCCCGGCCCGCACGGCGGGCCGGTGCGCGAGCTGCTGGCGCGCCTGGCCCCGCCCGGTGGGCCCCTCCCGTGAGGCCCACCCGCCCCGGCGCGCTGCTGGCCGCCGGGTTCCTCGCCGCGGTCCTGGTGTGGTCGCTGCTGCGGGTGTGGACCGCGGGCGGGGGCAGCGAGCCGCAGCTGCTGTGGCGCAGCACCCTGACGATCGTCCTGCTGGCGGTGGCGGTGCTCGCGGTGGGCTGGCCGGTGCGGCAGTGGGTGCGCGGCGAGAAGGCCCGGCGCATCGACGCCCTGCGCGCGGCGCGCACCGCCGTGCTGGCCAAGGCCGCCGCGGCCGCCGGCGCGCTGTTCGCGGGGGCCGCGGCCGGGTTCGCCGTGCACTACCTGCCCACGCTCGGCGTCGGCGCGCGCCTGGAGCAGTTCCTCGTGGCCGTGGCCGACCTCCTCGCCTCCGGGCTGCTGCTGGCGGCCGGGCTGGTCGTGGAGCGCTACTGCCGCGTGCCCCCGGACGACGAGGGGCCCGGCGCCACCGCCTGACGCGGCGCCGCGCCCGCGGGGGAGCCCCCCTCGCACGCCCCGTGCGCGCGCCCCTCGTGGACGTGCCCCTCGTGGACGTGCCCCTCGTGGACGTGCACGCGCCGCCCGCCGGCGCGCTTGGCCCGGTACATCGCCGCGTCGGCGTCGGCGAGCAGCCGCTCCGCCGGGCCCGGCGGCGGCGCCTGCGGGTCGGCCAGGGCCGCGCCCACGCTGACCCCGACGCGGAAGACCCCCGCGCCGGTGGCGACCGGCTCGCGCAGCGCGGCCACCAGCAGCTCCGCCGCGGCGCGCAGCTCCCCGGCCGTCGAGGCCCCCGGGCACAGGACGGCGAACTCGTCGCCGCCCAGGCGCGCCAGCGTCGCGGGCCCGCGCAGGCTCGCGGTGAAGCGCTCGGCGACGTGCTGCAGCACCGCGTCGCCGGCGCGGTGCCCGGCGGTGTCGTTGACCTCCTTGAAGCCGTCGAGGTCGCAGAACAGCAGCCCGGCGGGCCCGTCGGCCAGGGCCCGCTCGAGGCGCTCGTGCAGCAGGACCCGGTTGGGCAGGCCGGTCAGGGCGTCGTGGCGGGCCCGGTGCTCCAGGGCGGTGGCGGCCTCGCGGTGCACGGCGCGCACCTCGGCGTCCAGGCGGGCGCGCTCCTCGCGGTGCAGCACCAGCGGCACGACGACGACGGGCAGCACGAGCGCCAGCAGCTGCGCGTCCAGCGCGGCGCGCTGGGCGGGCAGGTCGTGGAAGGCCCCGATGCCGGCGGCCGTGGCCAGCACGACGGCCGTGCCGCCGAGCACGACGCACACCACCGCCGCGCGCGCGGACATCCGCAGCCCCGCCCACACCGCGAGCGGCGCCATGAGGAAGGCCAGGGAGCTGTTGCCGGGCTGCTCGAACAGCCAGGTGAGCAGGGCGCCGCAGCCGGCCAGGACCGCGACGACCTCCACGGGGCCGGCCTGCGCGGGCACCGGGGGGTCGCGCCGGTCCGCGGTGCGCACCCACACCACCGCCACGGCCAGGGCGCCGGCGGTGTGGCGCACCACCCAGCCCAGCAGCACCGCGCCCTGCGGGCCCAGCCCCAGGGCCAGCACGGCCACACCGGTGATCAGCAGACCGCCGGCCAGCGACCCGCACGCCAGGGCGAGCAGCAGCACCCACAGGTCGCCCGGGCGGCGCAGGCGCGCGCCGCGCGGCTGCAGGCGGCGCTGCACCCAGCAGGCGGTCAGCGCCTCGAGCGCGCCGGCCAGGCCGAAGAGCACCGCGGCCCCGGCGGGCTGCCCGGTCAGCAGCAGGGCGGTCGTGCCGGACAGGACCAGCAGCGCGGCGTCGCGGCGCCTCTCGCGCGGCCGGCGCCAGGACCGGGCCAGCCAGACGAACGCCACCCCGGCGGCCGGCCACACGACGCTGGCGTCGCCCTGCGCGGCGGTGGCCCGCCCGAGCACCACCGCGAGGACGTGCAGCAGGGCGAGGCCGGCCGGGACGGCCGCGCGGCGCAGCCGTGGACGGTTCACCCCCGTGCCATCGGTGCGCGGCGCTGGCGCCTCGATGGGCCGGGGGGGTGGTGCCGCGCGTCGCGGCGGCACCACCCCCGTGCCCCGGGCACGCCCGTCAGCTCTCCAGCGGCCCGTACGTCATCTGCGGCTCGGCCATCTCCAGGTCGGCGGTGGCCTGGATGAGCTCGATCAGCTCCGGGTCCAGGCCCGGCGCGAACTCCTCGTAGCGCTCCTCGGCGACGGTCAGCGGTGCGCCCTCGGGCGCCTGCTCGCTGGCGTCGAGCTCGGTGCCGTCCTTCGACGGCGACAGGCCGCGGTAGACCTTCGCGGCCTCGGAGGCGCCGGTGAGGTCGAACGTGTACTGCTTGGACTGCCAGCCCAGGTCGACCATCTGCTTGACCTCGGGGAACCTCTCCGCGTTCGTCTTCGGGATCGGCAGCAGCTTCTTCCAGTCCACCCCGAGCGTCTCCAGCGCCTTGGCGTAGCCGTTCTCGTGGGCCTGGTCGCGCACGATGAGGTAGCTGACCGTCGAGCGCAGCGTCTTGTTGCTGGACATCTCGTAGATGCGGCACTTCTGCAGCCGGCCGGTGGACTCGAGCATGAGGTTGTACAGCAGGTCCAGCACGAGGTTGCCGGAGTTGTACACGTAGCTGCCGCTCCACGGGTTGCCGGCGGAGTCCACCGGCAGCGCGCCCTGCGCGCCCACGAGGTAGTGGTGGATGTTGCCGTGGTCCAGCGCCACGCTCAGCGGGGTGGCGCCGCCGGCGCCGGGGGTGTCCAGCGGGTCGGTCTGCTTCCCCTGGTAGCGCGGGGAACCGTCCAGCAGGCGGGCGATGGTGGTGCCGATCAGCTCGACGTGGCTGATCTCCTCCGTGCCGATGCCCTGCAGGAGGTCCTTGTAGGGCTTGGCGGCCGCGCCGCGGAAGTTCATCGACTGGAACAGGTACTGCATCATCGTGCGCATCTCGCCGAACTGACCGCCGAGCCCCTCCTGCAGGGCGTTGGCCGCGGCCGGGTCCGGCTCGTCGGCGGCGATCTCGTGGATGAGCTTCTGGACGTGCAGGTACACGGCGCTTCCCTCTCGTCTCGGGGGACCCGCCGGGCGTCCCAGCGCGGCGGGCGCCGCCAGTCTCCTGCCGGGGCGCGGCGCCCGCACGCGGGGAGCGGGGGCCTCAGACGCGGAAGCGGCCCACCAGCTGCTGCAGGCGCTCGGAGGTCTCGCCGAGCTCGCGCACCGTCGCCTCGCCCTCGGCGAGGGAGGCGGTGGTGGTGCGCGTGGCGCCGGCGACCGCGCCGATGCCCCCGGCGATGCCGGTGGCCGCACCGGCGGCCTCGCCGACGCTGCCGCTCATCGTGGCGGTGGTCGCGGTCTGCTCCTCCACCGCCGAGGCGATGGTGCCCTGGTAGTCGCTGATGGTGCCGACGATGCGGGTGATGTCCGCGATGGCCCGCACGGCGCCGCCGGTGTCGGCCTGGATGGTCGTCACCCGGCGGGAGATGTCCTCGGTGGCCTGCGCGGTCTGCTGCGCCAGCTCCTTGACCTCCCCGGCCACCACCGCGAAGCCCTTGCCCATCTCCCCGGCGCGCGCGGCCTCGATGGTGGCGTTCAGCGCCAGCAGGTTCGTCTGCTCGGCGATGGCGGTGATGACCTTCACGACGTTGCCGATCTCGGCGGAGGACTCGCCCAGCTTCGAGACGGTCTCGTTGGTGGCGGCGGCCACCGCGACGGCCTCCTGCGCCACGCGGGCGGCGTCGCCGGCGTTCTGGGAGATCTCGCGGATCGACAGGCCCATCTCCGAGGCGCCGTCGGCCACGGTCTGCACGCTGGCCGAGACGCCCGCTGCCGAGGCGGCGACGACGTCGGCCTGCGCGGCGGCCTCCTGGGCGCTGACGGCGATGCGCGCGGTCACGTGCGAGAGGCGCTGCGAGCTGCGCTGCACGGTGCCGGCGGACTCGCCGAGCTGGCGCACCAGGGCCGCCACACCCTCGCGGGCGCGGTTGACGGCGTCGGCCATCGCGCCGAGCTCGTCGCCCGAGCGCACCTGCGCCGCGACCGTCAGGTCCCCGGCGGCCACCGCGTCCAGCGCGGTGCCCACCGAGGTCAGCTGCCCGCGCACGGTGCGCACCACGAAGGCGGCCAGCGCCCCCGCCAGCGCCAGGCCGACGACGAGCACGCCGAGCACGACCGCGCGCGCGGTGCGCTGCGCCTGCTCGGCCCGCGCGACCGCGGCGCGCGCCTGCTGCGAGTCGGCCTCCTCCAGCGCGTCGATCGCCGCGCCGAAGCCCTCCTCGGCGGCGATGAAGCGCGGGAAGAGCTGGTCGGGGGCGGGCACGGTGAAACCGGCCGGCGGGGCCTGCTGGAACGTCACGACGTCGCGCAGCGCGGCGTGGTCGCCGTACGCGGCGCGCAGGTCGGCCACGGCCCGCGCCGCCTCCCCGCTCGCGCGCACCTCGTAGCGGTCCAGGGCCTCGTCGACCTGCGCGTCGGCGGCGTGGGCCAGGGCGAGGGCGTCGACCCCGCCGGCGGTGCCCGCCTGCCCGGCCAGCATGCAGGCGCGGAACATCGCCGCGATGCCCCCGCGCACGGTGGCGATCTCGCGCATGCCCTCCACGTGCTGGGACTGCACCGCGCGCAGGTCCTCCTCGAGGGCGGCGGAGGTGGACAGCCCCACGGCCCCCACGCCCACGGCGACGGCCGAGGCGGCCAGCACGGACGCGGCGATCTTCGTGCTGACGGAACGGTCGGCGAGCGGGCGGCCGCGCCGGCGGTCGCCGGCGGGGGTGGGTGCGGTCACGGTGCGGCTCCTGGGGCGGGGGCCCCGCTCCTGCGCGGGGACGTCCCCGGGTGCATCGGCACCCCGCCGGGCGCCTTGAGGGCGCTGCCGCGCGCCCCGGGGGCGCGTCAGCGGCGCCAGCGCAGGTCGGCCACCACGGGGGAGTGGGTGCTGCCGCCGGCCTCGCCCTCGGCGTCGGCGACCGGCTCCAGCCCGGCGACCAGCACCGCGTCCACGCGCGCGAAGCCCGGCCCGGCCCCGCGCGTGAACTGCGGGCGGGTGCCCACCGCGCGGTGCACGTCGGTGAGCCCGCCGCCGCCGGGGCCGTCGCCGGTGAGCACCCGCAGCGGCTCGTTGAGGTCGGAGGAGTTCAGGTCCCCGCCCAGCACGACCGGCCCGCGCCGCGCCAGCTCGCGCACCACCGCCGCGTAGCGGCGCGCCTCGGCCACGCGGGTGCGCGCGGCCTCCCCGGTGCCGCCGGCGGGGTTGGCCCGCCGCCCCGACGGGGTGCAGGCCAGGCACGGGGAGGCCAGGTGCACCGAGAGCACCGCCAGCCGCGCCGGCCCGCCCAGCGGGCGCGCGTCGAGCACCACCACCGCGCCGGGGCGCGCGCCCCGCGGCAGACCCGTCACCGGCTCGACCGCGACGATCGGCAGCGTGGACCACACCGCGTCGCCGTCGTCGACGCCGGGGGTGCCGGCCGCGGCGCTCAGCGAGCCGTGCCAGCGGTGCCGGTAGCGCGGGTGCGCCCCCTCCAGCTGCCGGCGCGAGGTGCCGGTGACCTCCTGCAGCAGCAGCACGTCGGGCGCGTGGCGCCCGACGAGCTCGTCCAGCGCGCCCAGCCCGTACCAGCCGGAGGTGTTGAACGCCGCGACCCGCAGGTCCGCCGCGCCGCCGCCGCGCCCGGGCAGCGCGTACGGGCCCAGCAGCGCCCCGGCCGCCACGGCGGGCACCAGCACCGAGGCCAGCACCGTCCACGCCCGCAGCGCCACGGCCACCGGCACCACCACCAGCGCCGGCGCCAGCCACCACGACGCCACCAGCGCGGCCGCGTACGTCGTGGCGGTGCCGTCGCCCAGCACGGCCACGGCGCCCAGCAGCGCGGTCGCGGCGGCGCCGTACAGCAGCGCCGCCCGGCGCAGCGCCCTCACGGGCGGGTCACCGGGCGGCCACGCCGCCGTCCGCGCCCTGCGCGACCGGCACGCCGCGCAGCGCGGTGTGCACCACCTCGGCGGTGAGCACCCCCAGGTACTCCTCGCCCTCCAGCACCGGCAGGAAGCGCAGGTCCTGCGCCAGCAGGGTGGAGAAGGCGGTGCGCATCGTCTCCGCCCGCTGCACCGCCACCGGGAACGGCTGCGTCCAGTCGCGCACCCGCCCGGCCCGGTCGCCGCGCCGCATCGCCTCCGTCAGGGCCCCGCGCGGCACCCAGCCCACCAGCCGGCGCTCCTCGCCCTCCAGCACGACGCCCCACGAGCGCCCGTCCACCTCCAGCGCCGTGGACGCGTAGGCCACGCCGTCGCCGGGCGCCAGCACCGGGGGCGCCTCGAGGTCCTCGGGGCGGATCGGGGTCACCGCCAGGCGGCGCAGCCCGCGGTCGGAGCCGACGAACTCCACGACGAAGTCGGTGGCCGGCTCCGACAGCAGCTCCGCCGGGGAGGCGTGCTGCTCCAGGTGCCCGCCGGTGGACAGCACCGCGATGCGGTCGGCCATGCGCACGGCCTCGTCGAGGTCGTGGGTGACGAACAGCGCCGTCTTGCCCAGCTCGGTCTGCAGCCGGCGGAACTCCGCCTGCAGCCGGTCGCGCACCACCGGGTCCACCGCGCCGAACGGCTCGTCCAGCAGCAGCACGGGCGGGTCGGCCGCCAGGGCGCGCGCGACGCCCACGCGCTGCTGCTGCCCGCCGGACAGCTCGGCGGGGTAGCGCCGCCCGTGCACGGCCGGGTCCAGGCCCACCAGCTCCAGCAGCTCGTCGGCGCGGCGCCGGCGCGCCGGGGCGTCCCAGCCGAGCAGCTTGGGCACCGTGGCGACGTTGTCGCGCACCGAGCGGTGCGGCAGCAGCCCGCCGGCCTGGATGACGTAGCCGATGCCGCGGCGCAGCTCCACCGCGTCGACGTGGGCGGTGTCGCGGCCGTCGACGAGCACCCGGCCGCTGGTGGGCTCCACCAGCCGGTTGACCATGCGCAGGATCGTGGACTTGCCGCACCCGCTGGGGCCCACCAGCGCGACGAGCTCGCCGCGGCGCACGTCCATCGTCAGCTCGCGCACCGCCTCGGTGCCGTCGCGGTAGCGCTTGCCGACCCCCTCGAAGCGGATGGCCGGCTCCTCGTCCGCCCTGTCCGCCGGGCCCGCTGCGTACCCACCCTCGTCCACCACCCCGGGAGCCTCGCGGACCCGGCCGCGCGGCGCAACGCGTCTGGCACGCTGGCCCCGTGGAGCACGGTGCCGGCGGGGGCGACGCGAGCGGGGACGCCGGCGGGCGCGGGGGCGCCCGCGCGGCGGCCGACGGCCCGGTGGAGGCCCCGGTGGACCCCTTCGACCCGCCGGGCGTGACGTGGCGGCGCGTCTCGCCGCGGCTGGTGACCTCCCAGCGCACCGCCGGCACCCTCACCGCGGCACCGGTGGTGCTGGTGCTGCTGGTGCTGGCGGCGCTGCTGACGTGGTGGATCGCGCTGGCCGCGGCGCTCGTGGTGCTGCTGTGGGCGTGGGGGTGGTGGCTCAGCGGGCGGCAGGTGCCCGCCTGGGGCTACGCCGAGCGCGACGAGGACCTGCTGGTGCGCCACGGCCTGCTCTTCCGCTCCCTGGTGGTCGTGCCCTACGGGCGGCTGCAGTACGTCGACGTCGAGGCCGGTCCGGTGGACCGCCGCTTCGGGCTGGCGAAGGTGCAGCTGCACACGGCCTCCTCCGACACCGACGCCGCCATCCCCGGCCTGCCGCCGCACGAGGCCGCCCGCCTGCGCGACCGGCTGGCCGAGCGCGGCCAGGCCCGGCTGGCGGGCCTGTGAGCGACGCACCCGGCGCACCCGGCGCACCCGGCGCACCCGGCGCACCCGGTGCGCCCGGCCCCGGGGACGAGCCCGGGCCGGCGCTGGGAGCGGTCGGCCCCGGCGCCGCCGCGCACCTGGACGCCCCCACCCGCGCCGTGCTGGCCGACCCCGGCTGGCGACGCCTGCACCCGGTCACGCCCGTGCTGCGCGCGTGGAAGATCGTCGCGGCCGTCCTGGCGTTCGCCGTCGTGCAGAACGCCGACGACCTGCTGCGCGCCGACGTCGAGGGCTGGGTGCTGGCGCTGGCGCTGGTCGGCGGCCTGCTGGTGCTCGCCGTCGTCGGCGCCGCCTACAGCGCCCTGGCCTGGCGGCGCACCCGCTACCGCGTCGACGCCGACGCGGTGCACGTCGAGCGCGGCGTGCTCTGGCGCCAGGAGCGGCGCGCCCAGCTGGACCGCCTGCAGGCCGTCGACGTGGTGCGCCCGCTGCTGGGGCGCCTGTTCGGGCTGGCCGAGCTGCGCCTGGAGGTCGCCGGCGGCAGCGGCAGCAAGGTCTCGCTGGCGTACCTGCGCGAGGAGGAGGCCCAGCGGGTGCGCAACGCGCTGCTGGCCGCGGCCGCCGGGGTGCGCGTGGAGCGCGACGCCACCGGCACCCTCAGCGCCCCCGAGGCCCCGCACCGGCGGGTGCTGCACGTGCCGCCGGGCCGGCTCGTGGCCGCCACGCTGCTCTCGTGGGGCAGCGTGGCCGTCGTGCTGGCCGCGGCCGGCCTGGTCACCGGCAGCGTGCTGGGGCGCAGCGCCGCCCCGCTGGCCGCGGCCCTGCCCGGCGCCCTGGGCGTCGGCTCGGCCGTGTGGCAGCGCTTCAGCCGCGGCTTCAACTTCACGGTCGCGCAGTCGCCCGACGGGGTGCGCCTGACGCACGGGCTGCTCGAGCAGCGCTCGCAGACCGTGCCGCCGGGCCGGGTGCAGGCGCTGCGCATCACCCAGCCGCTGCTGTGGCGCCGCCCCGGCTGGTGGCGCGTGCAGGTCAACGTGGCCGGCTACGCCACCGGGCCGGGCGAGGGCGGGCAGGAGGCCACCACCGTGCTGCCGGTGGGCACCGGCGAGGAGCTGGCGCGGCTGCTGGTCGTCGTGATGCCCGCCGTGCCCGCCGGCGGGGACGACCTGGCGGCGGCGGTGCGCGCCGGCCTGGACGGGCGCGACGGCGAGGGCGGCTTCGCGCCGCTGCCGCGCGCGGCGCGGTGGCTGGACCCGGTGGGCTGGCGCCGCGGCGGCCACCGCGTCACCGCGCACGCCTTCCTCGCCCGCAGCGGGCGCCTGACCCGCCGCCTGGACGTGGTGCCGCACGCGCGCACGCAGAGCCTGGGCCTGGAGCAGGGCCCGCTGCAGCGGCGCCTGGGCCTGGCCAGCGTCGCGCTGCACTCCACGCCGGGCCCGGTCAGCCCGCGCGTGGACCACCTCGCGGCGCAGGCCGCGGCGCGGCTGCTGGCCGAGCAGTCCGCCCGGGCGCGGGCCGCGCGCGCCGGCGCCGGGCCCGAGCGCTGGATGACCGGGAGCGCCCCGGCCTGAGCGCGCCCGCCCGGCCCCGCGCTCAGCGCGGGGCGCCGCCCGTGCCGCGCCGGCGCAGCTGGCCGACCGCGGCGTCGATCCTGCGGCGCGTCGCGGGGTCCTTGGCGGCGACCTGCGCGCGCCGCAGCGCCTCCTGCGTCAGCCGGCGCCCCTGGGGCGTGGAGAGGAACTTCGTCACCTTGCCGAGCAGCCCTGCGGCCACTGCACCCGCCTCCTCGTGTCGTGCCGTGCGGTCCCCGCGGCGGGGGACCCCTGCTGACGGAACGCTCTCGCGGGCTCCGCGGTGCCGCCACCGGGACGCCGGCCCACCGGCACCGCGCCTGCCCCGCACCGGCACCGCACCGGCACCCGCCGCGGCGGTCAGTCCTTGCGCAGGACGACCGCGACGTCGGTGACGGTGAAGAGGAACTCCCCGGCGCGCGCGCTGCGGCGCAGGCCCTCGATCCAGCCGGCGGCGCGCGCGGCCAGCTGCGGGTCGTCGGCGACGGCGGCGAGCACGCCGGTGGCGACCTTCCAAGCCACCGAGCCCTCGTCGAAGCGCCGGTGCGGGTCGGCCCAGGAGTGCACCGACTCCACCGCGAAGGGGCTGCGGGCGGCGTGCCGCAGCAGCTTGCGCCCGGCGAAGCCGTCCACGGGCGAGCCCCCGGCGGGCGCGTGCGCGACGAAGCGGTCCAGCAGGGTGCGGGTCAGGGCGTCGTCGTCGCTGGTGAACAGGGCGGTGTCCCAGTCGGAGTGGGCCAGCACGGCCGTGCCGCCGGGGCGCAGCACCCGGTGCACCTCGGCCAGGTGCGCGTCGACGTCGCGCAGGTGCTCCACCGCGTTGAGCGAGACCGCCACGTCGGCGGCGCCGTCGTCCAGCGGCAGGTCGGACAGGTCCGCGATGTGGGCGCGCACCCGGGCGTCGAGCAGGAGGTCGTCGTCGAGGGTGGAGCCGACGTCGACGGCGTGCACCAGGCGCGGGCCGGCGTCGAGCAGGGCGCGGGTGGTGCGCCCCGTGCCGCAGGCGAGGTCGACCGCCACCGAGCCCGCGAACGGGCGGGCGAGCGTGGCGACGTTCTCGAAGCGGCCCACGGCCCGAGCCTAGGCCCCCGGGGTGCCGCCGCGCGGCGCCTCCACCACCCCGGCACCTCCCAGTCACCGTTTCATCGCTGTGCGTAGCAAAAGCGTGCCGGGGTGCGCCCGGACGGGCTGTCTCGCGCCCGGGGGCCGCTTATCACGCTCCGTGCTCGAACCCCTGTAGTAGCCTCGGCTCGCACCTCGACGGGGGACCGGTGGCGCGAATTCGTGGGGGGTTCGATCCGCGGCCGGTGAGCGTCTTCCGAGTGCGGCCCCCACCTGTCCACGGCTCCGCCCCCGGCGGCAGCCGGCCGACGTCGGATCGAGTGAGGGAACGACTGTCCATGAGCGCTGCGACGCCCGTGTCCGAGATCCCGGTGGTCATCCTCTGCGGAGGCATGGGCACCCGGCTGCGCGAGGCCAGCGAGAAGCTGCCCAAGCCCCTGGTCGACATCGGCGGCCGGCCCATCCTGTGGCACATCATGAAGCTCTACAGCGCCCACGGCTTCCGCAAGTTCGTGCTGTGCCTGGGCTACAAGAGCGACCTCATCAAGAGGTACTTCCTGGACTACCGGATCAACGCCGGCGACTTCACGCTCGACCTCTCCTCGCAGGACGCCCCGACCTACCACACCAACGGTGTGCAGGAGGACTGGGAGATCACCTTCGTCGAGACCGGCCTGACCACCGCGACGGCCGCCCGCATCAAGCGCGTCGAGCAGCACCTGACCGCCGACAAGTTCCTCCTGACCTACGGCGACGGCCTCGGCGACGTCGACATCACCAAGACCCTGCGCGACCACGAGGCCGCCGGCCGCATGGCCACCGTCACCGCCGTGCACCCGAGCTCGCGCTACGGCGAGATGCACGTCACCGGCGACACCGTCACCGAGTTCAACGAGAAGCCCACCCTGGCCGACGGCTGGGTCAACGGCGGCTTCTTCGTCTTCGACCGCGCGTTCGCGGACAAGTACCTCGAGGACGACCCGGACATGATGCTCGAGCAGAAGCCGCTGCAGACCGTGGCGCGCGACGGCCAGCTGACGGTCTCCCAGCACGAGGGCTACTGGCTGGGCATGGACACCTTCCGCGAGTGGACCGAGTTCAACAAGCTCTGGGACTCCGGCAAGGCGCCGTGGAAGATCTGGGAAGACTGATCGCGCGAGGAACCGGAGAACCGCTGTGAAGATCGTCGTCACCGGCACCGAGGGCTACCTCGGCTGCCTGCTCGCCCCCACCCTGCTCGACGCCGGCCACTCCGTGGTGGGCATCGACACCGGGTACTACCGCAACGGCTGGCTCTACAACGGCGTCTCCGCCTCCGTAGAGACGCTGGCGAAGGACATCCGCCACGTCACCGCCGAGGACCTCGCCGGCGCCGACGCCGTGGTCCACATGGCGGAGCTGTCCAACGACCCGCTCGGCGAGCTCATCCCCGACGTGACCTTCACGGTCAACCACAAGGGCTCGGTGCGCCTGGCCGAGATCGCCAAGGCCGCCGGCGTGCAGCGCTTCGTCTACATGTCGAGCTGCTCGGTGTACGGCGTGGCCGAGGACACCGTCGACGAGACCTCGCCGGTGAACCCGCAGACCGCCTACGCCGAGTGCAAGGCGCTGGTCGAGCGCGACGTCGCCCCGCTGGCCGACGACGACTTCTCGCCGGTGTTCATGCGCAACGCCACCGCCTACGGCGCCTCGCCGCGCCAGCGCTTCGACATCGTGCTCAACAACCTCGCGGGCCTGGCGTACACCACCGGCGAGATCGCGATGACCTCCGACGGCTCGCCCTGGCGCCCGCTCGTGCACGGCCTGGACATCGCCAAGTCCATCCGCGCCGTGCTCGACGCCCCGCGCGAGGCGATCCACAACCAGGTCTTCAACGTCGGCGACTCCAAGCAGATCTACCGCGTGCGCGAGATCGCCGAGGCCGTCGGGCGCGCGCTGCCCGAGGCGCGCATCACCTTCGGGCAGAGCAACGGCGACAACCGCAGCTACAAGGTGAACTTCGACAAGATCCACGACGCGCTGCCCGGCTTCTCCTGCGACTGGGACGCCGACAAGGGCGCCGCCCAGCTCGTCGAGGTCTTCCGGGCGATCGACCTGGACGAGGCCACCTTCAAGGGCCGCGGCCACACCCGCCTCAAGCAGCTGGAGCACCTCATCAGGACCGAGCAGCTCGACAAGGACCTGTTCTGGCGGCACTTCGCCGGGGCGGAGGGTTCGGCCAAGTGAGGATCAGCACCACCGACGTCGAGGGCGTCGCGATCGTCGACCTCGAGGAGCGCGCCGACGAGCGCGGGTTCTTCGCCCGCACCTTCTGCCGCGACGAGTTCGAGGCGGCCGGGCTGGTGCCCGCCGTCGAGCAGTGCAACCTGTCGTACAACCACCTGGCGGGCACGCTGCGCGGCATGCACACCCAGGTCGACCCCGCCCCGGAGGCCAAGCTGGTGCGCTGCACCGCCGGCGCGATCCAGGACGTCATCGTCGACCTGCGCCAGGGCTCGCCGACGTACCTGAAGCACGTGGCCGTGGAGCTGACGGCCGAGAACCGGCGCGCGCTGTACGTTCCGCCCTACTTCGCGCACGGCTACCTCACGCTGACCGACGGCGCCGAGGTCGTGTACCAGGTGAGCCAGAAGTACACCCCGGGCACCGAGCGCGGCCTGCGCTACGACGACCCGGACCTCGCCCTGCCGTGGGCGCGCGACGTGGCCGTCATCAGCGAGAAGGACAAGAGCTGGACGCTCCTGGCCGACGGGGCGGTGCTGTCGTGATCATCGTCGACAACGCCCTGAAGCAGCGCCAGGCCGAGGGCCGCCCGATCCGCGTCGCGCTCGTCGGCGCCGGGTTCATGGGCCGCGGCGTGGTCAACCAGGTGGTGAACTCCGTGCCCGGCATGGACCTCGTGGCCATCGCCAACCGCACCGTGTCCAAGGCGCGCGACGCCTACGAGCAGGCCGGGGTCACCGGCGTGGTCGAGGCCGACGACGCCGCCGCGGTCGAGCGGGCCATCTCCGCCGGCACGCCCGTCGTCTCCGCCTCCTACGAGGCGGTCGTCGACGCCGGCCAGGTCGAGGCCGTCATCGAGGCCACCGGCAACACCGAGTACGGCGCCCACGTCGTCGTGCGGGCCATCGAGGCCGGCAAGCACGTCGTGCTGCTCAACGCCGAGGTCGACGGCACCGCCGGCCTGGCGCTGCGCACGCGCGCCGAGAAGGCCGGCGTCGTCTACACCGGCGCCGACGGCGACCAGCCCGGCGTGCAGATGAACCTGCTGCGCTTCGTGCGCTCCATCGGCGTCACCCCGCTGGTGGCCGGCAACATCAAGGGCCTGCAGGACGAGTACCGCAACCCCACCACCCAGGAGGGGTTCGCGAGGAAGTGGGGCCAGGACCCGTACATGGTGACGAGCTTCGCCGACGGCACCAAGGTGTCGTTCGAGCAGGCCCTCGTCGCCAACGCGGCCGGGTTCACCGTGGAGCGGCGCGGCATGCGCGGCGCCGACCACCACGGGCACGTCGACGAGCTGACCGGGAAGTACGACGTCGAGCGGCTCAAGGAGCTCGGCGGCGTCGTGGACTACGTCGTCGGCGCCAAGCCCGGCCCGGGCGTGTACGTCCTGGGCACCCACGACGACCCCAAGCAGCAGCACTACCTGAACCTGTACAAGCTCGGCGAGGGCCCGCTGTACTCGTTCTACACGCCGTACCACCTGTGCCACTTCGAGGTGCCGCTGACCGTGGCGCGCGCGGTGCTCTTCCGCGACGCGGCCATCGTCCCCGGCGACACCGTCACCGTCGAGGTCGTCACCACCGCCAAGACCGACCTGGCGGCGGGCAGGACGATCGACCGCCTCGGCGGCTACGACACCTTCGGCGTGGCCGAGCGCTACGACGTGACGAAGGCGCAGGACCTGCTGCCGATGGGCGTTGCGGAGGGCTGCGTCCTCACGCGCGACGTGAAGAAGGACGAGGTCCTCACCTACGCGGACGTCGTCCTGCCCGAGGGTCGCCTCATCGACGCCCTGCGCGCCGAGCAGGCGGCGATCCTGGCCCGCTGAGCCGCCGGCCACCCCTCGCGCGGCACCCGGAACCCGCCGCGGTCGTGCCCGACCGCGGCGGGTTCCGCGCGTGCGGCACCGGTTAGGGTTCCGCGGTGGACTCCGCCGGGCGCCTCGACGTCGCCGTCGTGGGCGCCGGCCGCGTCGGCCCGGTGCTCGGCGCCGCGCTGCGCGCCGCCGGGCACCGCGTCACCGGCGTCGCCGCGCGCACCCGCAGCGCCGCCGAGCGCGTCGAGGCCCTGCTGCCGGGCGTGCCGTGGGTCGAGCCGGCGCGGGCGATGGCCGCCGACCTCGTGCTGCTGGCCGTGCCCGACGACGCCCTGGCCCCGCTGGCCGCCGAGCTGGCCGGCTCCGCCCGGCCCGGGCAGCTCGTCGTGCACACCTGCGGCCTGCACGGAACGGCGGTGCTGGCGCCCCTGACCGCCGCGGGGGCCCTGGCCGCCGCGCTGCACCCGGCCATGACGTTCACCGGCACCTCGCTGGACCTGACCCGCCTGCGCGGGGCCGCCGTCGCCGTCACCGCGGCGCCGCTGCTGCTGCCCCTCGCCGACGCCCTGGTGCGCGAGTGGGGCGCGGTGCCGGTGCCCGTGGCGGAGGGCGACCGCCCGCTGTACCACGCGGCGCTGGCGCACGGCGCGAACCACCTGGTCACCCTCGTCGCGCAGGCGCTGGAGGCCGCGCGCGCCGTCGTGGGCGACGCCGCCGCGGACGTGCTGCGCCCCCTGCTGGGCGCCGCCCTGGACAACGCGCTGGGCGCCGGCGACGCCGCCCTGACCGGGCCCGTCGCGCGCGGCGACGCCGGCACCGTGGCCGCGCACCTGCGGGTGCTCGCCGAGCGCGCGGGGGAGGGCACCGCCGCCGCGTACGCGCAGCTGGCCCTGGTGGCCGCCGACCGCGCCGCCGCCGCGGGGCGGCTGCCGGCACCGGCCGCGCGGGCCGTGCGCGCGGCCGTCGAGGAGTCCCGGGCGGGCGCCGCCCGGCGAGGTGAGGAGCAGGACCGTGGCTGAGATGGCCGTGGCGCGCACGCGCGCCGAGCTGAGCGCCGCCCGGGCGCGGCTGGAGGGGCCCGTCGCGGTCGTCATGACGATGGGGGCGCTGCACGCCGGGCACGCCACCCTCGTCGCCCGCGCCCGCGAGCGCGCCGCCTCCGTGGTGGTGACCGTCTTCCTCAACCCGCTGCAGTTCGGGCCGGGGGAGGACCTGGCGCGCTACCCGCGCACCCTGGACGCGGACCTGGAGCTGGCCGCCTCCCACGGCGCCGACCTCGTCTTCGCCCCCGCCCCGGACGTGGTCTACCCCGACGGCGAGCCGGGCGTGCGGGTCAGCGCCGGGCCGCTGGGCTCGGTCCTGGAGGGCGCCAGCCGCCCCGGCCACTTCGACGGCGTGCTCACCGTCGTCGCCAAGCTGCTGCACCTGACGCGCCCGGACGTGGCGCTGTTCGGGCAGAAGGACGCCCAGCAGCTGCTGCTGGTGCGCCGCATGGTGCGCGACCTCGACCTCGGCGTGGAGGTCGTCGCCGTGCCCACGGTGCGCGAGCCCGACGGGCTGGCGATGTCCAGCCGCAACCGCTACCTGACCCCCTTCGACCGGGAGGTGGCGCTGGTGCTGCAGCGCGCGCTGGCCGCCGGCGCGGCCGCGGCCGCCGAGGGGCCCAGCGCGGTGCGCCGCGCCGCGCGCGACGTGCTGGTCGCCGAGCCCGCCGCGCGCGTGGACTACCTGGCCCTGGTGGACCCGCACGACCTCGCCGACGTGCCCGAGCACCACCGCGGCGAGGCCCTGCTGGCCGTGGCCGCCCGCGTCGGCGCCACCCGCCTCATCGACAACGTGCCCCTCGTCGTCGGCCGCGGGGAGGGCTGAGCGGACAGCGGCCGGCCCGCGGCGAGCACGTCGACCACCGCGTCGACGAGCCGCTCGCGGCGGCGCAGCACGTCCTCGTACGTGAACCGCAGCACCACCCGGCCCCGCCGGGCCAGCTCCACGTCGCGCCGCCGGTCCTCGCGGAAACCGGCCCGGTCGGCGTGGAAGGCGAAGCCGTCCAGCTCCACGACGAGCCAGCCGCCCACGAGCAGGTCGACGCGGCCGACGCCCTCGTGCGCCACCTGCACCCGCACCGGCAGCCCGCGCAGCCGCAGCTCCACGCGGACCACCGACTCCAGCAGCGAGTCCGACCGCGCGTCGGCGTGCGCGGCCAGGCGTGCGCGCGGGTCCCCGCGGCCGAGGTGCCCCACGGCCGCGGAGAGGTCCTCCGCGGTGAGCAGGCCCCGGCGCAGCGCGCTGTCGCACACGGCGACCGCGTCGGGCAGGTCCAGGCACCGCGCGCAGTCCAGCACGGTGGTCAGCACGTCGACGACCCGTTCCCCGGCGGGGCGCCCGCGCCGGTGCACCACCGTGCGGGGCCGTTCCAGCCGGCTGCCGCGCGCGCAGCGCACGTGGGGCTCGGCGGGCGGCTGCAGCAGGTCCAGGCCGTGCGCCCGCGCGGCTCCCCCCAGCCGTTCGAGCGCGCTCACGGGTTCCACGCGGCACAGGTTCGTGCACCTGCGCGCTGCCCGGACGTCCCCGTCCACAGGCGGACAGCGGTGCTGCACACCGGCGGCGCCCCGCGGCGCGTCGGCGCCGCCGGCGCGGCGCGCCGGTCCCGGACCGCAGCACCGCTGTCCGGTCCGGGGCGCCCGCGGCGCGCGGATAGCCTTGCGGCGTGAGCGAGCAGCAGGGACGGTCGGTGGACGCGGGGGGCGACGAGGGGTTCGAGGACCTGCCCGAGCAGGTGCGGGTCCGCCGCGAGAAGCGCGAGCGCATCCTGGCCGCCGGCGGGGAGGCCTACCCCGTCTCCGTGCCGCGCACCCACTCCCTGGCGCAGGTGCGCGAGGGCTGGGCGCACCTGCAGCCCGGCGAGGAGACCGACGACGTCGTGGGCGTGACCGGCCGCGTGGTGTTCCTGCGCGGTACCGGCAAGCTCGTCTTCGCCACCCTGCAGGAGGGCGACGGCACCCGCCTGCAGGCGATGCTCTCGCGCGACGGCGTCGGCGAGGACGCGCTGGCGGCGTGGAAGGCCGACGTCGACCTCGGCGACGTCGTCTTCGTGCGCGGCCGGGTGGTCTCCTCCAAGCGCGGCGAGCTCTCGGTGATGGCCGGCTCCTGGCTGATGGCGGCCAAGGCGCTGCGCCCGCTGCCGGTGCTGCACAAGGAGATGTCGGAGGAGGCGCGCGTGCGCCAGCGCTCCGTGGACCTCATCGTGCGCGAGCAGGCCCGCACCACCGTGCGCGCGCGCTCGGCCGTGGTGCGCTCCCTGCGGCGCACGCTGGAGGAGCGCGGGTTCCTCGAGGTCGAGACGCCGATGCTGCAGACCCTGCACGGCGGCGCCAGCGCCCGGCCGTTCGTCACCCGCTCGAACGCCTTCGACACCGACCTGTACCTGCGCATCGCCCCCGAGCTGTTCCTCAAGCGCTGCGTCGTCGGCGGCATCGAGCGCGTCTTCGAGATCAACCGCAACTTCCGCAACGAGGGCGCGGACTCCACGCACTCGCCGGAGTTCGCGATGCTCGAGGCGTACCAGGCGTGGGGCGACTACGACTCCATCGGCGAGCTGACCCGCACGCTGGTGCAGACCGCGGCGCAGGAGGCCTTCGGCACGCAGGTGGTCACCCTGGCCGACGGCTCGCAGTACGACGTGGGCGGGGAGTGGGCCTCGATCTCGATGTACCCCTCCCTGTCGTCCTCGCTGGGCGAGGAGGTCACCCCCGGCACCCCCCGCGAGCACCTCGTCGCCGTCGCGGAACGGCTGGGGATCGCGGTGGACACCGCGCGCTGGACCCACGGAAAGCTCGTCGAGGAGCTGTGGGAGCACTGCGTGGCCGATTCCCTGCAATCCCCGACGTTCGTGCGCGACTTCCCGGTGGAAACGTCGCCGCTGGTGCGCGCGCACCGCGCGCTGCCCGGCGTGGTGGAGAAGTGGGACCTGTACGTGCGCGGTTTCGAGCTGGCCACCGGCTACTCGGAGCTGGTCGACCCGGTGGTGCAGCGAGCGCGCTTCACCGAGCAGGCCCGCCTGGCCGCCCTGGGCGACGACGAGGCCATGCGCGTCGACGAGGACTTCCTGCAGGCGCAGGAGCACGGCATGCCGCCGTGCGGCGGCATGGGCATGGGCGTGGACCGCCTGCTCATGGCCCTGACGGGCCTGGGCATCCGCGAGACCATCACCTTCCCGCTGGTCAAGCCCCGCTGAGCGCCCCGCGGCGGCCCGCCGGCTCCCGCGGGGCCGGCGCCGCCGCCGGACGTACCCTGGGGTCGTGGACGCCCTCGCCGCGCTGCTGCCCCCCGCGGGTCTGCTCGTGCTCTTCCTGCTGCTGATGCGCTCGATCCTGCACGCCGACCGCCGCGAGCGCGCCGCGGCCGCCGCGGCGCGCGCGCGGCACGAGCAGGAAAGGGCCTCGCGCGAGGGCGGCGCTTCCTGAGGAGCCTTCCCGGCCTTTTTGACAGGAATGCGGGAAAGGCGCCAGACTGCCGTGGCGGCCGCATTCCTGCGCGCCGCGCGCGGAATCGATCCCGAAAGGGTGCCCACCGATGGCTCAGAGGGTCCAGGTCCTGCTCGTCGACGACATCGACGGCGGGGACGCCGCGGAGACGCTGACGTTCTCGCTCGACGGCGTCGACTACGAGATCGACCTGTCCGAGGAGCACGCCGGCGCCCTGCGCGAGTCGCTGGCGACCTGGGTGGGCCACGCGCGCAAGGTCGCCGGCCGCTCCTCCGGCGCGCCGCGCCGCGCCGGCGGCCGCTCGGGCGCCTCCCGCCAGGCCGCCCCCTCGGGCCCCTCGCGCGACACCGGCGCCGTGCGCACCTGGGCGAAGGAGAACGGCTACACCGTCTCCGACCGCGGCCGCATCTCGGCCGACGTGCTGCGCGCGTACGACGACGCGCACTCCGCGGGCTGACGCCGCGCCCGCGCGGGCGCGCCCCCTGGCGGACCCCTGCCCACCCGGTCGACCGATGCCGCCGCGCCGCGCGGTGCGGCAGGCTCGGGGCCGTCCCGCTCACGACCACCAGGGAGGGCCCGCTCATGATCGAAGCGGTCGGCCTGCGCAAGGTGTACGGCAAGAAGGTGGCCGTGCACGACCTCAGCTTCACCGTCCGGCCCGGCATCGTCACGGGCTTCCTCGGTCCCAACGGCTCGGGCAAGTCCACCACCATGCGGATGGTCCTGGGCCTGGACCGCCCCACCGCCGGGCACGTCCTCGTCGACGGGCGCCCCTTCGCCGAGCACCGCGCCCCGCTCTCCGCGATCGGCGCCCTGCTGGACGCCAAGGCCGTGCACACCGGCCGCTCGGCGCTGAACCACCTGCGGGCGATGGCCGCCACCGCCGGGATCCCGCGCCGGCGCGTGGACGAGGTGATCGACCTCGTGGGCCTGCGCGAGGTGGCCTCCAAGCGCGCCGGCGGCTTCTCCCTGGGCATGGGCCAGCGCCTGGGCATCGCCTCCGCGCTGCTGGGCGACCCGTCGACCGTGATGTTCGACGAGCCCGTCAACGGCCTGGACCCCGACGGCATCCTGTGGATCCGCAACCTCATGAAGGACCTCGCCGCGCAGGGCCGGGCGGTCTTCGTCTCCTCGCACCTGATGAGCGAGATGGCGCTGACGGCGCACCACCTGGTCGTCATCGGCCGCGGCCGGCTCATCGCCGACGAGAGCGTGCAGTCCTTCGTCGACCGGGTGCAGCCGCGCGGGGTGGTCGTGCGCTCCCCGCAGGTGGAGGAGCTGACGGAGCTGGTGCGCGCGGCCGGCGGCACGCTGCGCCCGCTCGAGGACGGCTCCTTCGACGTGCGCGAGCTCAGCGCCGAGCGCATCGGCGACGCGGCGGCCGCGCGCGGCGTCGCCCTGCACGAGCTGACCACCGTCAAGGCCTCCCTGGAGGACGCGTTCATGGAGCTGACCGCCGGCGCCCTGGAGTACCAGGCCCACGCGCCCGGCACCGGGCTCACCACCGGACCCGGCACCGGGCCCACCACCGGACCCGCCGACGGGTCCGCCGCCGTCCCGCCGCCGGTCAGCGCCGAGCGCGCCCGGCCCGTCGCCGAGGAGGTGTCGCGGTGAGCAGCGCGACGACCGAGCGCAGCGCCCCGGGCGCACCCGTGCCGCAGTACGTGCCCACCGAGCACCGGGTGACCTTCGCGGGCCTGCTGCGCTCGGAGTGGATCAAGTTCTGGAGCGTGCGCTCCGTGGTGACGACCATGCTGGTCTCCGTCGTGGCGATCGTCGGCCTGGGCGCGCTGCTGTCGTGGGCGGTGGCCTCCTCGCTGGCCGACCCCGGCGCCGGGCGCACGCCCGGCCCGCCCGGCATCGACGCCACCGGCGCCTCCCTGCAGGGCGCGCAGCTGGCCAGCCTGGCCCTGGCCGCCGTCGGCGTCATCGTGATCGCCGGGGAGTACTCCACCGGCATGGTGCGCACCTCCTTCACCACCGCCCCCGGGCGCCTGGGCGTGTACGCGGCCAAGGCCCTGGTCCTGGCGGTGTCGGTGGCCGTCGTCGCCGGGCTGGCCGTCTTCGCGGCCTTCTTCGTCGGCCAGGCGGTGCTGGACACCCAGGACGCCGGCGCCTCGATCGGCGACGACGGCGTGCTGCGGGCCGTGCTCGGCCACGTGGCGATGGTCGTGGGCTTCGCGCTGGCCGGCCTGGGGCTGGGGGCGCTGCTGCGCAACTCCGCGGGCGCCATCTGCACGGTCGTGGCCGCGATCTTCGTGGTGCCGCTGCTGCTGATGGCCCTGCCGGAGTCCTGGGGCGGGGAGGAGGTGCGCGCCTACTGGTTCAGCAACACCGTCACCAACGTCACGACGGTGCCGCAGCAGGCCGAGTTCCTCGGCGTCGGGGCCGGCCTGGCGGTCTTCGCCGCCTGGGTGGCCGTCCTGCTGGGGCTGGGGGCCGCGGCCCTGAGGAGCCGGGACGTCTGAGCCTCGCGGGGCGGGGCGTGCGAGCACGAGGAGGGGCCGCGCGGGGCCTTGACCGTGATCGCGGACCTCCGCAGGCTGTGCGCACGAGGAGCGCGCGGACCGGCTCGAGGGTGACGGTCCACGGGCTCGCCCGTCGGGACCGCCACCGCCGTCCCGTCGCCGGCCGCACCCGTGGAGGACCCCGCCGTGACCGCTCCCGCCCCGGCCCTGGGCGCCGCCGGGCTGATCGAGGCCCTGCGCCCCGTCCCGCTGCTGCCGGTGCTGCGCCTGTCCAGCGCCGAGGAGGCCGTGGCCCTGTCCGCGCGCCTGGTCGGGGCGGGGCTGCGCGTGCTGGAGCTGACGGCGACGACGCCCGGCTGGGACGAGGCGGTGCGGGCCGTGCGGGCCGAGCACCCGGACGCGGTGGTCGGCGTCGGCACGGTCACCACCGCCGCCGACGCCGAGCGGGCGCTGGCGGCGGGGGCGCGCTTCCTCGTCAGCCCGTGGCCGGCCCCGCACGTGCGGCCCGTGGCCGCCGCCGCCGGGGCCGCCTTCCTCGAGGGCGGCTGCACCCCCGCGGAGGTGGCCGACGCGGTCTCGCGCGGCCCGGCGAAGGTGTTCCCCGCCCACCTGGGCGGGCCCGCATACGTGCGCTCCCTGCTGGCGGTGCTGCCCGGCGCGCACCTCGTGCCCACCGGCGGGGTGCGCCTGGAGGACGTGCCGCAGTGGCTGGCCGCCGGGGCGGTCGCGGTGGGCATCGGCTCGGACCTGACCGCCCCGGGCGACGTGGGCGAGCGGGTGCGCGAGCTGCTGGCCCGCACCCGCGGCGCCGGGGACGGGCGCGCGTGAGCACCTTCGACGTCCTGGTCCTGGGGGAGGTGCTCGTGGAGCTGTCCGCCCCCGGCGACCTGCACGACGGCGCCGAGCTGCGCCTGGGCTTCTCCGGCGACGCGCTCAACGCCGCCGCCGCGGCCGCCGCGGCCGGGGCGCGCACGGCGCTGCTGGCGCGCGTGGCCGACGACGAGCTCGGCGCTGCCCTGGAGCAGCGGGTCGCCGCCCTGGGGGTGAGCACCGAGCTGCTGCGGCGCGTGCCGGGCCAGCACGGGGTGTACTTCGTCGCCGCGGACCCGAGCGGGCAGCGCGAGTTCGTCTACGTGCGCCGCGGCAGCGCCGGCTCCACCCTGGAACCGGCCGACGTGGACGCCGCCCGGGTGCAGGACGCCGGCGTGGTGCTGGCCGGGGGCATCGCCGCGGCCGTGTCCGCCTCCGCCGCCGCCGCGGTCGAGCACGCCGCCCGGCGCGCGCGCCGCTTCGTGTACGACCCGAACTTCCGCCCGCGCCTGACGAGCGCGCAGGACGCCGCCGCCGCGCTGGCGCGCGTGGCACCCCACGCGGAGGTCGTCACCCCCGCCTGCCCGGGGGAGACCTCGGCGCTGCTGGGCACGGACGACCCGGTGGAGGGCGCGCGCCGGGTGCGCGCGCTCGGCGCGCGGGTCGCGGCGGTCACCCGCGGCGCCGACGGGGTGCTGCTCGACGACGGCTCCGGCCCGCTGCACGTGCCGCCGCTGCCGCCGCCGGCGCTGGTGGACCAGACCGGCGCGGGCGACACCCTCGTCGGCACCGTCGCGGCCCGCCTGGCGCTGGGCGACGACGTGGTGACGGCGGTGCGGCTGGGGTGCGCGGCCGCGTCGCTGTCCCTGCGGGGGCGCGGCGGCACCGGGCACCTGCCCCCGCTGGCCGAGACCCGCGCGCACCTGACCGCCCACGCGGGGCCGGCGGGCGGGCGCCGCTGACGGGTGGGCCGGGGAGGGGCCGGGGAGGGGCCAGGGGGGACCGGGAGGGGGCCGGGGAGGGTACGCCAGCAGCGAACGACCTGGCGGAACAGCACCTCCCGGGCGCAGGTTGGTCCAGGAGACGGGGTCGCGACCCCCTCACGGACGCCCGCGGCGACGCGGACGGGGTGAAGGTGTCGTGGCCCGGGTCTAGCATCGGAGTGGTCCGTGGGGGACAGCCCCCCGAGGACCCGACCACCCGCGAGGAGCGCCGCATGTTCGAGAGGTTCACCGACCGCGCCCGACGGGTCGTCGTCCTGGCCCAAGAAGAGGCCCGGATGCTCAACCACAACTACATCGGGACCGAGCACATCCTGCTCGGCCTGATCCACGAGGGCGAAGGCGTCGCCGCCAAGGCCCTCGAGTCGCTGGGCATCTCCCTGGACGCGGTCCGCGAGCAGGTCCAGGAGATCATCGGCCAGGGCCAGCAGGCCCCGTCCGGTCACATCCCCTTCACCCCCCGCGCCAAGAAGGTGCTCGAGCTGTCCCTGCGCGAGGCGCTGCAGCTCGGCCACAACTACATCGGGACCGAGCACATCCTGCTCGGCCTCATCCGCGAGGGCGAGGGCGTCGCCGCCCAGGTCCTCGTGAAGCTCGGCGCCGACCTCAACCGCGTGCGCCAGCAGGTCATCCAGCTCCTCTCGGGCTACCAGGGCAAGGAGCCCGCCACCGCCGGCGGGCCGCAGGAGGGCACCCCCTCCGGCTCCCTGGTCCTGGACCAGTTCGGCCGCAACCTCACCCAGGCCGCCCGCGAGGGCAAGCTGGACCCGGTCATCGGCCGCGACCCGCAGATCGAGCGCGTCATGCAGGTCCTGTCCCGGCGCACCAAGAACAACCCGATCCTCATCGGCGAGCCCGGCGTCGGCAAGACCGCCGTCGTCGAGGGCCTGGCGCAGTCCGTCGTGCGCGGTGAGGTGCCCGAGACTCTCAAGGACAAGCAGATCTACACCCTCGACCTCGGCGCGCTCGTGGCGGGCTCCCGCTACCGCGGCGACTTCGAGGAGCGGCTGCGCAAGGTCCTCAAGGAGATCCGCACCCGCGGCGACATCATCCTGTTCATCGACGAGATCCACACCCTCGTGGGTGCGGGTGCCGCCGAGGGCGCCATCGACGCCGCCAGCATCCTCAAGCCCATGCTGGCCCGCGGCGAGCTGCAGACCGTCGGCGCCACCACGCTGGACGAGTTCCGCAAGCACATCGAGAAGGACCCGGCCCTGGAGCGGCGCTTCCAGCCCATCCAGGTCCCCGAGCCCACGCTCCCGCACGCCATCGAGATCCTCAAGGGCCTGCGCGACCGCTACGAGGCGCACCACCGCGTCTCCATCACGGACGCCGCGCTGGTGGCGGCCGCGACGCTGGCCGACCGCTACGTCAACGACCGCTACCTGCCCGACAAGGCGATCGACCTCATCGACGAGGCGGGCGCGCGCCTGCGCATCCGCCGCATGACCGCTCCGCCGGACCTGCGCGAGTTCGACGAGCGCATCGCCGACGTGCGCCGCGAGAAGGAGTCCGCGATCGACGCGCAGGACTTCGAGAAGGCGGCCTCGCTGCGCGACAAGGAGAAGAAGCTCCTGGCGCAGAAGGGCGAGCGCGAGAAGCAGTGGAAGTCCGGCGACATGGACGTCATCGCCGAGGTCGACGAGGAGCTGATCGCGGAGGTCCTGGCCACGGCCACGGGCATCCCGGTCGTCCGGCTGACCGAGGAGGAGTCCACGCGCCTGCTCAACATGGAGGCCGAGCTCCACAAGCGCGTCATCGGCCAGAACGACGCGATCAAGGCGCTGTCCCAGGCCATCCGGCGCACCCGCGCCGGCCTGAAGGACCCCAAGCGCCCCGGTGGCTCGTTCATCTTCGCCGGCCCCACCGGCGTCGGGAAGACCGAGCTGGCCAAGGCGCTGGCGGAGTTCCTCTTCGGCGACGAGGACTCGCTCATCCAGCTCGACATGAGCGAGTTCTCCGAGAAGCACACCGTCTCGCGGCTGTTCGGCTCCCCGCCCGGCTACGTCGGCTACGAGGAGGGCGGCCAGCTCACCGAGAAGGTGCGCCGCAAGCCGTTCTCGGTCGTGCTGTTCGACGAGGTGGAGAAGGCCCATCCGGACATCTTCAACTCGCTGCTGCAGATCCTCGAGGACGGTCGCCTGACCGACTCGCAGGGCCGCGTGGTGGACTTCAAGAACACCGTGATCATCATGACCACCAACCTCGGCACCCGGGACATCTCCAAGGGCGTCGGCACCGGTTTCGCGGCGGGCAGCCAGACCGTCCAGACCAACTACGACCGCATGAAGGCCAAGGTCAACGACGAGCTCAAGCAGCACTTCCGCCCCGAGTTCCTCAACCGCGTCGACGACATCGTCGTCTTCCCGCAGCTCACGCAGGACGAGATCGTCCAGATCGTCGACCTGTTCGTGAAGCGGGTGGACGACCGCCTCAAGGACAAGGACATGGGCATCGAGCTCACCCCGTCCGCCAAGAGGCTGCTGGCGACGCGCGGGTACGACCCCGTGCTGGGCGCGCGGCCGCTGCGCCGCACCATCCAGCGCGAGATCGAGGACGTGCTGTCCGAGAAGATCCTCTTCGGGGAGCTGCGCACCGGCCAGATCGTCTCGGTGGACACCGAGGGTGAGGGCGCGGAGGCGAAGTTCACCTTCGAGGGCACCAGCAAGGAGGACGTGCCGGTCACGCTCTCGCTGGACAAGTCCGCCGACGGCCAGTGACGGCCTGACGCACGACCACGACGGCCCGGCACCCCCGCGGGGGGTGCCGGGCCGTCGTCGTCCCCGCCCGCGTCACCCGGCGGGGCCGGGCCCGGCCGCCTCTGCCAGGATCGGCGCTGTGAGCGGCACCCCACGCGTCCGGCCGGCGCGCACCGCCGACGTGCCGGCGGTGCGCGAGCTCGTGGAGGAGTACGCGCGCCGGCGCATCCTGCTGGCCAAGGAGCTGATCACCCTCTACGAGTCGGTGCAGGAGTTCGTCGTCGCCGAGGTCGACGACCCCGCCGCGCCCGGCGGCACCCGCGTCGTGGGCTGCGGCGCGGTGCACGTGCTGTGGGAGGACCTCGCCGAGGTGCGCACCCTGGCCGTGGACCCCTCGGTGCGCGGGCGCGGGGTCGGGCACCTGCTGCTCGAGGCCCTGCTCGCCCGCGCCGCCGACCTCGGCGTGCGCCGGCTGTTCTGCCTGACCTTCGAGACCGCCTTCTTCGCCGCGCACGGCTTCCACGAGATCGACGGCACCCCGGTGGAGCCGCAGGTGTACGCGGAGATGCTGCGCTCGCACGACGAGGGCGTGGCGGAGTTCCTGGACCTGGCCAGGGTCAAGCCCAACACGCTCGGCAACACCCGGATGCTGCGGATCGCCGCCGCGGCCGAGCTCGAGGAGGCAGCGCCCTGAGCACCCCCGACCCCACCGGCCCCACCGGCCCCACCGCCGAGCCCGCCGCCGAGCCCGCCGCCGGCCCGGTCGCGCTCGTCGTCATGGGCGTCTCCGGCAGCGGCAAGACCACCGTGGCCCGCGGCGTCGCGCAGCGGCGCGGCTGGGAGTTCGCCGAGGGCGACGACTTCCACCCGCCGGCCAACGTGGCGAAGATGCGCTCGGGGACCCCGCTGCAGGACGAGGACCGCTGGCCGTGGCTGCGCGCCGTGGGCGCCTGGATCGGCGAGCGCGAGGCGCTGGGGCGCTCGGTGGTCGTCACCTGCTCCGCGCTCAAGCGCTCCTACCGCGACCTGCTGGCCGAGGGCCGCCCGGCGGTGCGCTTCTGCGAGCTCGTGGTGCCCGAGGACGTCCTGGCCGAGCGCCTGGCGCACCGCACCGGGCACTACATGCCCGCCTCGCTGCTGCGCAGCCAGCTGGCCACCCTGGAGGACCTGCAGCCGGACGAGCCGGGCTTCCGCGTCTCCACCCTGGGCGGACCCGACGCGGTGGTCGCCGAGGTGCTGCGCCGCCTGGAGGTGCTGCGCCCCCTGTGAGCCCCGCTCGCCGGAGCCCGCCCGCGCGGGCGGGGGAGCGGCGCCGTCAGGAGGAGGGCAGCGCGAAGCGCCCGTCCGCCAGGGGCTCGACGAGCCCGTCGGCGACCAGGCCGTCCAGGCAGCGCGCGCGCTGGGCCGCGTCGGTGGTCCAGGCCGCCTCCAGCTCGCCCGCGCCCACGGGGCCGTCGGCGGCGCGCAGCACCGCCAGCAGCCGCCCGCGCACCTGCCGGTCGGTGCCGGCCCAGCGCTGCACCCGCTTGGCCGGGCCGTCGTGCGCGGGGCGCCCGGCGGCCACCCACGCGCAGCGGTCCAGCAGCGGGCAGGCCGGGCAGCGCGGGGAGCGGGCCGTGCACACCAGCGCCCCCAGCTCCATGACCCCCACCGACCAGCGCGCCGCCGTGGCCGGGTCCTGCGGCAGCAGCGCCTCGGCCAGGCGGGTCTCACCGGCCGTCAGGGCGGGCGCGGGCTCGGCGGCGCCGCCGACCGCGCGCGCCTGCACGCGCCGGACGTTGGTGTCGACGACGGCGTGCCGGCGGCGGAAGGCGAAGGCGGCCACGGCCGCGGCGGTGTAGGCGCCCACGCCGGGCAGCGCCAGCAGCGCGGCGTGGTCCTCGGGCACCTCGCCGCCGTGCTCGGCGGTCAGGGCCGTGGCGGCGGCGTGCAGGCGCAGCGCCCGGCGCGGGTAGCCGAGCCGGTCCCAGGCGCGCACCGCCTCCCCGGGCGCGTCGGCGGCCAGCGCCGCGGGCGTCGGCCAGCGCTGCAGCCACTCGCGCCAGCGCGGCAGCACCCGCGCCACCGGCGTCTGCTGGAGCATCACCTCGCTGACGAGCACCCCCCACGGCGAGCAGCCGGGCTCGCGCCAGGGCAGGTCGCGCGCCTCGGCGGCGTACCAGTCCAGGACGGCGCGGTGCAGGCCGTCCAGGGTCGCGGGGTCCTGGGGGGTGGCGGGCGCGGGCGTGCTGGGCATCGCGCGGATCCTCGCACGCGCCCGGCGCGGCGCCGCCTCCCCCCGCAGCCCTCGGCGCACCGTGGTCGTGCGAGCACCTGGGGTCACGGCGGGGCGACACGCCGCCGCGGGGCGGCGCGCCTGCCCGCCACCCCCGCGCGCTGCGCCTACCTTCGCTGCGGTGAGCAGCGTGCTGCACCCCGTCGGCCCCGAGCGCCGGGCGACCTACTGGCGACGTCGCCTGGTGGCCGTCCTCGTCCTCGTCGTGCTCCTCGGCGCGCTCGCCCTGGGCGTGCGCGCCCTGCTGCCGCAGGCGCCCGCCGGGGCGGCCGCCGCCCGCCTGGACCCCGCGCGGGTCTCGCCCACCGCGGTGGCGGCCACGCCCTCCCCGGAGCCCACCGCCGGCGCCACCGCGGACGACACCACCGACGCCACCGCCCCGGCCACCGCCGCCGCGAGCACCCCGGCGGAGACCGGGCCGTGCGCGGGCGAGGCGCTGGAGGTCGTGCTCACCACCGACGCCCCCACCTACGGGCCGGGCGTGACGCCGCGCTTCGCGCTCACGGTGCGCAACGCCTCGGACGTGCCCTGCACCGCGGAGGTCGGCAGCGGCACGCGCTCCTTCGTCGTCGAGGACGCCTCGGGCGCGCGGGTGTGGTCCACCGACGACTGCCAGGAGGCCACCTCGGCGCAGGTGCGCGAGCTGGAGCCGGAGGGCACGCGCTCGATGACGACCGCGTGGTCGCGCCAGCGCTCCGCGGCGGGCTGCCCCGAGGACCAGCCGGCCGCCGGGCCGGGCACCTACACCGTGCGCGCGACCTGGGGCGAGCGCTCCGCCGAGCCGGTCGCGATCAGCCTCGCGGGCTGACGCGCCGCCCGGCGCGCGGGCCCGTTCGCGGCGGGCCCGTTCGTGGCGGCCGGGTCAGACGTAGCGCTCGAGGATGCTGGACTCCGCCAGCCGGGACAGGCCCTCGCGCACTGCGCGGGCGCGCTGCTCGCCGACGCCGTCGACCGTCATGAGGTCGTCGATCCCCGCGGCCAGCAGCTTCTGCAGGTCGCCGAACTGGTCCACCAGGCGCTCGACGATCGCGCCGGGCAGGCGCGGCACCCGGTGCAGCAGGCGGAAGCCGCGCGGGCTGACCGCGGAGTCCAGGGAGTCGCCGCCCACGGAGAAGCCGAGCACCCGCGCCACCTGGCTGAGGTCGACCAGCTCCGTGGAGTGCAGCTGGGCCAGGGAGTCCAGCACGACCTCCAGCGGGCCCTCGTGCCGGCCGGACTCCAGGTAGTCGCGCACCACCAGCTCGCGGTCCGGGCCGACGCCGCCGATCAGCTCGTCCAGCTGCAGGGACAGCAGCCGCCCGTCCACGCCCAGCTCTACGACGTAGCCGGCGATCTCGTCGGCGATGCGCCGGACCATCTCGATGCGCTGCACCACCGAGCAGACGTCGCGGACGGTGACGAGGTCCTCGATCTCCAGCGCGGACAGCGTGCCGGTGACCTCGTCCAGGCGGGCGCGGTAGCGCTCCAGCGTCTGCAGCGCCTGGTTGGCCCGGCCCAGGATGGCGTCGGAGCCCTCCAGCACGTAGCGGCGCGAGCCCACGTACACCGCGACGATGCGCATGGACTGCGAGACGGAGATGACCGGGTAGCCGGTCTGCTTGGCCACCCGCTCGGCCGTGCGGTGCCGGGTGCCGGACTCGCTGGTCTCGATGGAGGAGTCCGGCACCAGCTGCACGGCCGCGCGCAGGATGCGGCTGACGTCGCGGTCGCAGACGATCGCGCCGTCCATCTTGGCCAGCTCCCGCAGGCGGGTGGCGGAGAACTCCACGTCCAGCGCGAAGCCGCCGGTGCTCAGCGCGTCCACGACGCGGTCGAAGCCCAGCACGATCAGCGCGCCCGTGCGCCCGCGCAGGATGCGCTCGAGGCCGTCGCGCAGCTCGGTGCCGGGGGCGACGGCCGCCAGCGTCGCGCGCAGGATCTCCTCGGGAGTGCGGTCTGCGGTCGCCACCGGTCCTCCCTCCGGACGTGTCGGCGGGAGTCTAGCGGCGGGACCGCTCCCGCCCGCCGCGCCCTTCCCCGCGGCCCCCGCCGGAGCCGTCGGCACCACCGGCACCACCGGCACCGTCCTCGTCGCCCGCGCCCATGCCGGCGTGCACGACCGCCTCGGCCAGCGTGGCGGCCTCCAGGACGCGCACGCCCGCCGGCGCCTTGCCCTCGGGCACCGAGCCGGCCGGCACCACGGCGGTGGTGAAGCCCAGCCGGGCGGCCTCGGCCAGCCGGCGCGGCACGCCCGTCACCCGGCGCACCTCCCCGGCCAGGCCGACCTCGCCGAAGGCGACCAGGCCCGCGGGCAGCGGCTGGTCCACCGCGGCGCTGGTCACGGCCAGCGCCGCGGCGAGGTCCACGGACGGCTCGGTGAGCTTCACGCCGCCGACGGTGGCGACGTAGGTGTCGCGGTTGCCCAGCGCCACGCCCAGGCGCCGCTGCAGCACCGCCAGCACCATCGCCACGCGGCTGGACTCCAGCCCGCCGGTGACGCGGCGGGCGTTGCCGGCGGAGGTGTCCGTGGCCACCAGGGCCTGCAGCTCGGCCAGCAGGGGCCGGCGCCCCTCCAGCGTCACCGTGATGCAGGTGCCCGGCACGGGCTGCGGGGTGCTGGAGACGAACAGGCCGCTGGGGTCGGGCAGGCCGACGATGCCGTCCTCGCCGAGGTCGAAGCAGCCGACCTCGTCGGTGGGCCCGTAGCGGTTCTTCACCGCGCGCAGCAGCCGCAGCCGCGAGTGCCGCTCGCCCTCGAACTGGCAGACCACGTCCACCAGGTGCTCCAGGGTGCGCGGGCCGGCGATCGAGCCGTCCTTGGTGACGTGGCCGACCAGCAGGGTGGCCGTGCCGCGCCGCTTGGCCACGGCGATGAGCGCACCGGCGACCTCGCGCACCTGCGAGACGCCGCCCGCGGCGCCCTCCACCTGCGCGGAGGCCACCGTCTGCACCGAGTCGACCACCAGCAGGTCCGGCTCGGCCTGCTCCACGTGGCCCAGCACGGTGGCCAGGTCGGTCTCCGAGGCCAGCAGCAGCCGCGGGTGCAGGGCGCCGATGCGCTCGGCGCGCAGGCGCACCTGCGCGGCCGACTCCTCGGCCGTCACGTAGAGCACGGTGCGCCCGCCGGCGGCCACCCGCGCCGCGGCGTCCAGCAGCAGCGTGGACTTGCCCACGCCGGGCTCGCCGGCCATGAGGACCACCGCACCCGGCACCAGGCCGCCGCCGAGGACACGGTCGAGCTCGTCCACGCCCGTGGGCGCGGCCCGGGCGGCCTCGACGTCCACCTCGCCGATGGGGCGGGCCGGCTCGCGCACCTGCGCGGGCACCGTGGTGCGCACCGCCGGGGCACCGGCCTCCTCCACCGAGCCCCACGCCTGGCACTCGCCGCAGCGGCCCACCCACTTGGCCGTGGTCCAGCCGCACTCGGCGCAGCGGTACGTCGGCTTGGCGGGGCGGGCGGGGCTCTTCACGGGCACGGTCGACACCGTAGGCGCCGCCCCCGACACGCCCCGGCCGACGGGCCGGGCGCCCCCGGCCGGTCGCCCCGGCCCGGGCGCGAGCGGCCCGGACGCGACGGGACCCGCCGCCCCGAGGGGGTGGCGGGTCCGCGGCGCTCGGGGGGTCAGCTGCCGTAGAGCGTCTTCATCGTCGTCATGAGCAGGCCCAGCACGCCCAGCACGAAGCTGGGCACGAACGCGATGATGGCCGCGCCGATGCTGCCGGTCTTGCGGTAGAGCAGGTACGCGGAGAACACCATGACCAGCGCGCCGACGGCGGTGAACGCCAGGCCGAGCACGATGCGGGTGTTCGAGGCGCCCTGGTAGGGGTCGTAGCCCAGCAGGGCCAGCGGCACCAGGGAGCCGATGAGCAGGCCGGCGAGCCAGATCAGCAGCGCCACCACGGTGCCGCGCTCCGGCTTCGACCAGCGGATGGGCGCGGTGGCCCGCTGCTCCTCGTGGCGCGCGGGCGGGGCCGAGTGCGTGCTCATGGGCACATCATCCACGCTGCGGCGCCCCGGCGGCCACCCCGGGTGCGTCCCGGGTGAGCCCCGGACGCGGCCGGCGCCGCGCACCGTGCGCCGCCCGGGTGACACCGGCTGCGCGCACCCCGCCGGCGTGCCGATGCACCCGGGGTGAGCAGCGGTGGCGCCGGCCCCGGCGGGAGCGCGCCCCGGCGCCCGCACGGGCTCCTCGGCGGGGTGCGCCGCTTCCCGCCCGCGCGCGAGCGCGCCTTCCAGGCCGGGCGCGGCGCCGCCCGCTCGCGCTCCTTCGTCCTGACCGCCCTGGCCGGGGTGGTGATCTTCGACCTGTACGCGCTGCTCGACGCGGCCTTCGCCCCGCAGGTGCTCGGGCTCTCGCTGGCGCTGCGCCTGGGCGTGGTCACGCCCGTCACGCTGCTGGTGCTGGTGGTCCGCGCCCGGCGCCTGGCGCGCTGCCCCGGCTCGCGCGCCGAGGGTCCCCTGGTGGCGCTCACGGCCGCCCTGCAGGTGGCGTGCCTGGGCGTGGTCAGCGCCGCGGGGCCGCCCGACCTCGCCGGCGCGTACTTCCTCGGCGCGCACGTGCTCGTCCTGCTCCACGTCGTGCTGCTGCGCTCGGACGCCCGGCACGCGGCCCTGGTGGCCGGCACGCTGCTCGTGGCGTTCGCCGTCGCCGAGCTCGCGGCCGCGGACGTGGACCCGGTGCTCAGCGCGGCCAGCCTGGTCTCCGTGGCCGTCAGCGGCGCCTTCGGGGTCTCGATGGCCGTGGGGCTGGAGTCCAGCGAGCGCGCCGCGTCCACGGCCCGCGAGCGCGAGGCGGAGCTGGTGGCCGAGCAGTCCCGGCTCATCGCGGCCCTGGCCTCCGCGAACGCCGAGCTGGCCGAGACCGCCCGGCGCGACGGGCTCACGGGGCTGCTCAACCGCCGGGGCCTCGACGAGCGGCTGCGCGCCCCGGGCGCGGCCGCGCACCACCTCGTCATGCTCGACGTGGACCACTTCAAGGCGTACAACGACCGCTGCGGCCACGAGGGCGGCGACGAGTGCCTGCGCCGCGTCGCCGCGGCGCTGAGGGCGGCGCTGCGCCCCGGCGACGCGCTGGCCCGCTTCGGCGGCGAGGAGTTCACCGCGCTGCTGCACGACGGCGACGCGGCCGGCGCCCGCGCGAGCGCCGAGCGCCTGCGCGCCGCGGTGCGCGCGCTGCAGCTGCCCCACCCGGCGCGCCCGGACGGGGTGGGCGTGGTCACCGTCAGCGTCGGCGTCGCCTCCGGCGGGACGACGGCCACGCTGCTCGGGCGCGCCGACGCGGCCCTGTACGCGGCGAAGTCCGCCGGGCGCGACCGCGTCCGGGTGGCGCCGTGAGCGGCGCCCTCACCAGCGGCGGTGCCGCAGCACGACCGCGTAGTCCACGCGCAGGCCCTCGTGCGCCGCGAGGAACCGCGCGGCCAGGGCGGGGGTGAACTCGATGCGCACCACCGCCTCGAGGTCCTCGCGCCGCTCGAACTCCCACGCCACGTCCAGGCGCTCGCACGCCCAGCCGCGGCGGGCGAAGAAGCGGTCCACCGCCGCCTGGTCGTAGCCGGGCAGCGCCGTGGAGAACCACCCGCCGAACGTCGAGCGGGTGGCGTCGTTGTCCACCACGAACGCGGCCCCGCCCGGGCGCACCACCCGGTCCAGCTCGGCCAGGCCCGGCTCGCAGCCCGGGCCGAAGAAGTACGCCCAGCGCGCGTGCGCGACGTCGACGCTGGCGTCGGGCAGCGGCAGCGCCCCCGCCGCGCCGTGCAGCACCCGGACCCCCGGCAGGCCGCGCACCCGCTCCAGCGCCCGGCGCAGCAGCGGCGGGTGCGGCTCGACGCCGGTGACGCTGCGCGCGGCGGCCGCGAAGCGCGGCAGGTGGAAGCCCGTGCCGCAGCCCACGTCGAGCACGTCGGCGCCGTCCCAGCCGCGCACCGCCGCCATCGCCGCCTCGATGCGCCCGCCGCGGTCGACGGCGAGGTTCTCCAGCTCGTAGACGTCGGGGGAGCCCCACACGTTCGGGCTGGGGACCACCCCGGGCGGGTCCGCGGGGCTCACCGGCTCACCGGCGCGCGCGCCGGCGGTCGGCCGGGTGCACCGTCAGCGGCAGCAGCCGGCGGTGCTCGCCGCCGGAGCGCGTGCGCGCCACCAGCGCCTCGCAGTGCCGGGCCAGCTCCTCGTAGGCGCCGTCGCCGACCAGCTCGCGCAGCTCCGCCTCGGCGCTGCGGAAGAGCGGGCGGGTGCCCACGTGCGCGGCCGGGTTGGAGGTGCAGTACCAGTCCAGGTCGTGCCCGCCCTCGCCCCAGCCGCGGCGGTCGTACTCGGTGATCGTCACCTCGAGGTACTCGGTGCCGTCGCCGCGGGTGACGGTGCGGTAGGAGCGCTTCAGCGGCAGCTGCCAGCACACGTCGGGCTTGAGGGTCAGCGGCTGCACCCCCTCCGTCACGGCCAGCAGGTGCAGCGCGCAGCCGGCGCCGGCGGCGAAGCCGGAGCGGTTGGCGAAGACGCAGCCGCCGTCCAGCACGCGCGTCTTGCGCGCGCCGTCCTCCACCTCCGTCCAGCCGCCGGCGCGGCCCTCCTCGACGTGCTGCCAGGTGGCCGGCGTCAGGCGCTGCACGGCCGCGGCCACCCGCTCCTCGTCGGCGGGCTCGGTGAAGTGCGCGCCCAGCGCGCAGCAGCCGACGTCCGGGGCGTCGGCGTGGATGCCGGGGCAGCCGGCGCCGAAGATGCACGTGTAGTCCGACGTCAGCCACGTCAGGTCGCAGCGGTAGACGGTGCCCGGCGGGGCCAGCGGGTCCTCGGCGACGTCGGCCGGCTCGGGGAACTCCACCCACAGCCGGGGACCGTCCAGCGGCGTCTCGCTCACCGGGTCGGGCAGGGGGGCGACGGGCACCGCACGAGGGTAAGCGCGCCGGCGGGCGGGGCGGTGGGCGCGCGGTGGGCACGCGCGGCGGGCGCCCCGCCGCGCGTGCGGCGCCGCCGCCGCGGTCCCCTAGGGTCTCGCCCATGCGCTTGGGCGTCCTGGACGTGGGTTCGAACACCGTGCACCTCCTCGTGGTGGACGCCCACCCCGGCGCGCACCCGCTGGCGGCGGACTCCACCCGCCGGCTGCTGCGCCTGGCCGAGCACCTCGACGCCTCCGGCGCGGTCAGCGCCGAAGGCGTCGCCGCGCTGACGGAGGCCGTCGAGGAGGCCGCGCGCGCCGCCGAGGACGCCGGCGTGGAGGAGCTGCTGGCCTTCGCCACCTCCGCCGTGCGCGACGCCACCAACGGCGAGGAGGTCCTCGCGCACGTCGCCGAGCGCACCGGCGTGCGCCTGGAGGTGCTGCCCGGCACCGCCGAGGCGGACCTGACGTTCCTGGCGGTGCGCCGCTGGTACGGCTGGTCGGCCGGCCGGCTGCTCGTGCTCGACATCGGCGGCGGCTCGCTGGAGGTCGCCGCGGGCCTGGACGAGGCGCCGGACGTGTCGTTCTCCCTGCCCCTGGGCGCCGGGCGCCTGACCCGCGACCGCCTGCCCGGCGACCCCCCGTCGAAGGAGGCGGTGCGCGAGGTGCGCCGGTACGTGCGCCAGCAGATCGCCGCCCGCGTGCGCGACGTCACCCGCGTCGGCGCCCCGGACGCGGTGGTCGTCACCAGCAAGACGTTCCGCAGCCTGGCGCGGCTGTGCGGCGCCGCCCCCAGCGCCGAGGGCCCGCGGGTGCGCCGGGTGCTGCGGCTGGCGGACCTGAGCGAGCGCGTGCCGGAGCTGGCGGGCACGACGCACGCCCAGCGCGCCCAGCTGCCCGGCGTGGCGGTCGAGCGGGCCCCGCAGCTGCTGGCCGGCGCCCTCGTCGCCGAGGCCGCCTTCGAGCTGTTCGGCGTGGAGGAGGCGCTCGTGGGCCCCTGGGCGCTGCGCGAGGGGATCATCCTGCGCCGCCTGGACGCCACCGCCGCCGAGCGCGGCGCGGTGCCGGGAGCGCGCGCGGGAGCGGGGGCGCTCTAGGTTGGAGGGCATGGACCTCCAGCACGGCGGGCCGATCCCGGTCGGGTTGTCGACCTCCTGCTCCTACCCGGAGTCGACCACCGCCGCCTTCGAGATCGCGTCCCGCCTGGGCTACGACGGCGTGGAGGTCATGGTCTGGACCGACCCGGTCAGCCAGGACGCCCGTGCCCTGCAGCGCCTCGTGGAGCACTTCGGCGTGCCGGTGGTCTCGGTGCACGCCCCCACGCTGCTGCTGACCCAGCGCATCTGGGGCCGCGGCGACCCGTGGGGCAAGCTGGAGAGGTCGTGCGAGCTGGCCGCCGAGCTGGGCGCGGGCACGGTGGTGGTGCACCCGCCGTTCCGCTGGCAGCGCGAGTACGCGGCCGGGTTCGTCGAGGGCGTGCGCGAGCTGGAGGAGCGCTCCGGGGTGCTGCTGGCGGTGGAGAACATGTTCCCCTGGCGCGCGCGCGGCCGCGAGGTCGTCGCGTACGCGCCCGGCTGGGACCCCACCGGCGTGGACTACCGGCACCTGACGCTGGACCTCTCGCACGCGGCCACCTCCGGGCGCGACTCCCTGGAGCTGGCGCACGCCTTCGGCGGGCGGCTGGCGCACGTGCACCTGTGCGACGGCTCCGGCTCCCTCAAGGACGAGCACCTCGTGCCCGGCGACGGCGCGCAGCCGTGCGCGGAGGTGCTGCACCACCTGGCCGCCACCGGCTTCACCGGCGGGGTCGTCGCCGAGGTCAACACCCGCCGCGCGCGCGGGCGCGCGGCGCGCGAGCGCGAGCTGGCCCGCACCCTGGAGTTCGCCCGCCGGCACCTGGCGCCGGCGCCGGTGGGGGAGGGCAGCGCGTGAGCGCCCGGCCCGGCCCGCTGGCCCTGGTGGGCGCCGGGGTGATGGGGCAGGCGCTGCTGGGCGGGTGGCTGCGCGCCGGCCGCGCGCCCGGCGACGTGCTGGTGGTGGACCGCCGCGCCGGGCGCGCGGCGGAGCTGCGCGAGCGCTTCGGGGTGCGGGTGGTCGAGGACCCCGCGGCCGTGCGCGAGGCCGCCACCGTGGTGGTGGCCGTCAAGCCGCAGGACCTGCCCGACCTGCTGGGCTCGCTCTCCCCGCACCTGGCGCCCGGCGCGCTGGTGGTCTCGCTGGCCGCCGGCGTGACCACCGCCGTGATCGAGGCGCACCTGCCCGCGGGCACCGCGGTGGTGCGCGCCATGCCCAACACCCCCTCGAAGGTCGACGAGGGCATGGCCGGGCTGGCCGGGGGCCGGGCGTGCACGGACGCGGACCTGGCCGAGGCGGAGGACCTGCTGCGCGCGTGCGGGCGCACCGTCGTGCTGGCCGAGAAGCACATGGACGCGGTCACGGCCCTGTCCGGCTCCGGCCCGGCGTACGTCTTCTACCTGGTGGAGGCGATGGTCGAGGCCGGCGTGCTGCTGGGCCTGCCGCGCGCGACGGCCACCGAGCTGGTCGTGCAGACCGTCGTGGGCGCGGGGGCGGTGCTGCGCGGCACCGGCGAGCACCCCACCGTGCTGCGCGAGCAGGTCACCTCCCCGGCGGGCACCACGGCCGCGGCGCTGCGCCGGCTCGACGAGGAGGGCGTGCGCGCGGCGCTGGTCTCCGCGGTCGAGGCGGCCTGGCGCCGCTCTCGGCAGTTGTCCGGGGACTGAGGGTGGCTAGGGTTCCCGCGTGCTCCCCGCCAGCCCCGCGCCGCGCACCCGCCCGCAGGCCCCCGCGGTGACGCCCGCGCCGGCCCCCGAGGACGTGCAGGTCGTGTGGGACCCCGTCTTCAACCGCTACGACTTCGGCCGCTGGCACCCGATGGCGCCGGTGCGCCTGGACCTGACCGCCCGGCTGTGCGCGGCGCTGGGCCTGTTCGGGGCGCCCGGGGTGCACGTGGTCTCCGCCCGCCCGGCCGACGACGACCTGCTGCGCACGGTGCACGAGCCGGAGTACGTGGCCGCGGTGCAGGCCGCCTCGGCGGACCCGCGCACCGCGCAGGCGGTCTTCGGCCTGGGCACCGAGGACGACCCGGCGTTCCCGGGGATGCACGAGGCGGCCGCGCGCATCGTGGGCGGCTCGGTGGACGCTGCGCGCGCGGTGCTGGCCGGGCGCGCGCAGCACGGGGTGAACTTCTGCGGCGGCATGCACCACGCCAAGCCGGGCTGCGCCAGCGGCTTCTGCGTCTACAACGACGCGGCGGCCGCCATCCGGGCGGTGCTCGACGAGGGCGCGCGCAGGGTGGTCTACGTCGACCTGGACTGCCACCACGGCGACGGCACCGAGGCGGTCTTCTGGGACGACCCGCGGGTACTGACGATCAGCGTGCACGAGTCGGGCACGACCCTCTTCCCGGGCACCGGCTTCCCCGACGAGCTGGGCGGCCCGGGTGCGCTGGGCTCGGCGGTGAACCTGGCCCTGCCGGCGGGCACGCGCGACGCGGGCTGGCTGCGCGCGGTGCACTCGGTGGTGCCGCAGCTGGTGGAGGCCTTCGAGGCGGACCTGCTGGTCACCCAGCACGGCTGCGACACCCACGCGCTGGACCCGCTGGGGCACCTGGTGCTCTCGGTGGACGCCCAGCGGGTGGCGGCGGCCTCGATGCACGCGCTGGCGCACTCGGCGGTCGGCGGGCGCTGGCTGGCGCTGGGCGGGGGCGGCTACGAGGTGGTCGACGTGGTGCCGCGCACCTGGGCGCACCTGGTGGCCGAGGCCGCGCACCGGCCGCTGGACCCGCTCACGCCGCTGCCGGCGCCCTGGCGCGAGCACGTGGCGCAGGTGGTGGGCCGCGACGCGCCGGCCACCATGACGGACGGCGCCGACGGGGCCTTCACCGGCTGGTCCTCCGGCTACGACCCCGACGACCCGGTGGACCGGGCCGTCCTGGCCACCCGCCGCGCCGCCTTCCCGCTGCACGGCCTGGACCCCGACTTCGACTGAGCGTAGCCGCAGGTCACTCGCTGCTCAGGTCACTCTCGGTGACTCAATGGACACGCATCTCTTCCACGGGCGTCACTCGTGCCCCTACAGTGGTGGGCGGGACGCGCCCCCACTCCCCGTCCGGGAGGCCGGCGGGCCGCTGGCGCGAGGTGGAAGGTGCTGTGGGGATGCCTGAGGACCGTCCGCTGTCCGACGTCCGGTTCCTGACCGTGGCGGAGGTGGCGTCGATGATGCGCGTGTCGAAGATGACCGTGTACCGGCTCGTGCACGGCGGCGACCTGCCCGCGGTGCGGGTCGGCCGCTCCTTCCGCGTGCCCGAGGACGCCGTGCACGAGTACCTGCGCCAGGCCTACGTCGACACCGCCTGACGCACCGCCCGGGCACGCCGCCCGGGCGGGCGGCTCGACGGGGCTCCCCGCCCCGGTACGATGGGGGACGGTTTGCCGCGTCAGCGCGGCCGTACGCGAGAACCACCCGTCGAGTGAGCGAGGACCCCTTGGGCTCTGTCATCAAGAAGCGCCGCAAGCGCATGGCGAAGAAGAAGCACCGCAAGCTGCTCCGCCGCACGCGCCACCAGCGTCGCAACAAGAAGTGAGCTGAGCACCACCGCCGGCACGGGCGGGTCCCCCCGGGGGCCCGCCCGTCCGCGTCCCCGGCCGTGTGCCCGGTGGTGTCCCCGGCGGCGTCAGCCGGCGCGGCGCACCAGCCCGGCCAGCGCCACCCCCGCGGCCGCGCCCAGCGCGGCGGCGCCGGCCCCCGCGCCGCCCGCGCGCACCGCCCAGCGCGCCGCGCGCCGCCACCGGCGCAGCTCGTGCACCTCCCAGCCGTGCCGCGCCGCGTGCCGGCGCAGCGCCCCGTCCGGGTTGACCGCCACCGCCCGGCCCACCGCCGTCAGCATCGGCAGGTCGTTGGCCGAGTCCGAGTAGGCCGTGCAGCGCGCCAGGTCCCAGCCGGCGCCCGCGGCCAGCGCCCGCACCGCCGCCGCCTTGGCCGGCCCGTGCAGCGGCTCGCCCACCAGGCGCCCGGTGTAGGTGCCCCCCACCGTCTCGGCCACCGTGCCCAGCGCGCCCGTCAGCCCCAGCCGGCGCGCCACCACCTCCGCCAGCTCCACCGGCGCCGCCGTCACCAGCCACACCTGCTCCCCGGCCGCCAGGTGCCGCTCGGCCAGCGCCCGCACCGCCGGGCGCACCTGCGCACCCAGGTGCTCGTCGTAGACCTCCTCGCCGATGGCGCGGATCTCCGCGCCGGAGTGCCCGGCCACGAACGCCAGGGCCAGGTCGCGCACCTCCACCAGGTGCCCGTGCACCTCCCCGCGCACCGCGAAGCGCAGCGCGCGGCGCGCGAAGCCGCCCAGCTCGCGGCGCGAGAAGAACCCCCGCGCGCGCAGGCCGCGCGCGAAGTGGAACATCGACGCGCCGCGCACGAGCGTGTTGTCGAGGTCGAAGAACGCGGCGGCGCGCGGGGCGGGCCCCGTCGCCCGGGCAGCGGCCACCCGCGCATCGTAGGCCGCCGCGCGCGCCCCGGCCGCGGCGCGCGCGGGGGCGGCGGGCACGATGGCCCCGTGCAGCAGGGGTCGGGGGTCGTGCTGGTCTCGCGCGCCGGGTGCCACCTGTGCGACGAGGGCCGCGAGGTGCTGCGCCGGGCTGCCGCGGCCGCCGGGCGCCCCTGGAGCGAGGTCGACGTGGACGCCGACCCCGAGCTGCTGCGGCGCTACTCCGACCGCGTGCCGGTGGTGCTGGTCGACGGCGTCGAGCGCGGCTTCGGGCGCCTGGAGGAGGCGCACCTGGCCGCCGCGCTGGCCGGGCGGCGCTGGTGGCGCCGCCGGCGCTGAGCGCCGCGCGGGCCGCGGGCGCCGGTGTGGCGAGGCAGACACCGCGCGACTTTGTGCACGCCTTCACAAACGCCTAGTCTGCTGGTGGCGCCGCCAGGACGGCGCTGCCGGCCACCAGGCCGGTGAACGGTCCGGCGAGCACGCCGGCGAGCGCGTACGAGGGTGCCGGGTCTGACCGCAGTGGACGAGCACGAGGTGACCAGCGCGCGCCGCGGCGCCGCGGACGGCAACACCCGTCCCCTGGTGGGCGGCGGTCCCGTCCCCGAGGCCACGGTCGCGCGCCTGCCGCAGTACCTGCGGGCCCTGGCGGCGCTGGCCGAGGCGGGCGCGCGCACCGTCTCCTCCGAGGCGCTCGCCGAGGCCGCCGGCGTCGGCTCGGCCAAGCTGCGCAAGGACCTCTCGCACCTGGGCAGCTACGGCACCCGCGGCGTGGGCTACGACGTCGCCGAGCTGCACCGCCACATCGCCGACCGGCTCGGGCAGGCGGCCAGCTGGCGCGTGGTCATCGTGGGCGTGGGCAACCTCGGCCACGCCCTGGCCGGCTACAGCGGCTTCGCCTCGCGCGGCTTCACGGTGGTCGGCCTCTTCGACGACGACCCCTCGGTGGTCGGGCGGGTCGTCGGCGGCCTGCGCGTGCGCCCCCTCGACGAGCTCGCCGAGGTCGCCGGCGAGCCCGGCTCGGCCATCGCCGTGCTGGCCGTGCCCGCGCGCAACGCCCAGCAGGTGTGCGACCGCCTCGTGGCGGCCGGCACCCGCAGCATCCTCAACTTCGCCCCGACCGTGCTGCGCGTCCCCGACGGCGTGGACGTGCGCAAGGTCGACCTCGCCTCGGAGCTCCAGATCCTCGCCTTCCACGCCCAGCGCCGGGCCGCCGGCGCCACCCCCGACGTCCCCGGGCGCGGTGCCGACGGCACCGGCGCCGCCCCGCTGCTGCCGCACGCGCTGCGCCGCGTCGAGGAGGTGGTCTGAGTGACCCTGATGGTCGTGGGCCTGTCCCACCGCACGGCGGCCCTGGAGGTCCTCGAGCGCGCCTCCCTGGACCCGGCCGCCGCGGCGAGCACGGTCTCCGCCGTGACGGCCTGCCCGCACGTGGAGGAGGCGTTCGTGCTCTCCACCTGCAACCGGGTGGAGGTCTACGCCGAGGTCACCCGCTTCCACGGCGGCGTGGCGGCCGTCGGCGAGGCGCTCTCGCGGCGCATCGGGCTGCCGCTGGACGAGCTGGGCGACCAGCTCTACGTGCACTACGAGGACGCCGGCGTCGAGCACCTCTTCCGGGTGGCGTGCGGGCTGGACTCCATGGCGGTGGGCGAGGCGCAGATCCTCGGCCAGCTGCGCTCGGCGCTGCGCGAGCTGCACGCCTCCGGGCGCGGCGGCGGCGCGCTGGACCGCCTGCTGCAGACGGCGCTGCGGGTGGGCAAGCGCGCCCACTCCGAGACCTCGCTGGACGCCGCCGGCGCCTCGCTGGTCGACGCCGCGATCGCGCGCGCCGAGGCCGTGCTCGGCCCCGTGGCCGGGCGCAGCGCGCTCGTCGTGGGCGCCGGCGCGATGAGCGCGCTGGCCGCCACCACGCTGGCCCGCGCCGGGATGGGCGTCGTGGTCGCCAACCGCACGCCCGAGCGCGCCGAGCGCCTGGCCGCCGCGGTGGGCGGGCGCGCCGCCGGCCTGGACGCGCTGCGCGCCGAGGTCGCCGCGGCCGACGTGGTGGTCAGCTGCACCGGCGCCGTCGGGCACGTGCTCGACGTCGCGGTGGTCGCCAGCGCCCTGCTGGACCGCCCGCACCGGCCCCTGCTGCTGGCCGACCTGGCCCTGCCGCGCGACGTGGACCCCGACGTGGCCACGCTGCCGGGCGCGCACCTGGTGGACCTGGAGGGCCTGGGCGCGGACCTGGCCGGCACGGCCGTGGCCGACGACCTGCGCGCGGTGCGCACCATCGTCACCGAGGAGGTCGCCGCCTACGCGGCCTCGCTGCGGGTGGCCGACGTGGCTCCCACCGTGGTGGCGCTGCGCGCGCAGGCCCGGCACGTGGTGGACACCGAGATGCGCCGCCTGGCCGGGCGCGTCGAGCTCGACGACGCCACCCGCGCCGAGGTGGACCGCGCCGTGCACCGCATCGTGGAGAAGCTGCTGCACACCCCCACCGTGCGGGTGAAGGAGCTGGCCGAGGAGCCCGGCGGCGCCGGGTACGCCGCGGCGCTGCGCGCCCTGTTCGACCTGGAGGTCGTCGGGGGCGCGGCCGGTGCGCCGCGCGCGGGCGGGGCGCCGCTGTCGGGCAGCGTCGCCGAGGCCGTGGGGAGGACCCCGTGACGCGCGCGCTGCGCCTGGGCACCCGGCGCAGCGCCCTGGCCACCACCCAGAGCGGCTGGGTCGCCGACGCGCTGCGCGCGCGCGGCACCGCCGTGGAGCTGGTGGAGATCACCACCCGCGGCGACACCGACCGCGCCCCGCTGGCCGTCATCGGCGGCACCGGCGTCTTCGTCTCCGCGCTGCGCGAGGCGCTGCTGGAGGGGCGGGTGGACCTGGCCGTGCACTCCCTGAAGGACCTGCCCACCGCCGCCGCCGAGGGCCTGGCGCTGGCCGCCGTGCCGGCCCGCGAGGACCCGCGCGACGTCCTCGTCGCCGCCGGCGGGCGCACGCTGGCGCAGCTGCCCGCGGGCGCGCGGGTGGGCACCGGCTCCCCGCGCCGGCGCGCGCTGCTGCTGGACGCGCGGGCGGACCTGCGGGTGGTCGCCGTGCGCGGCAACGTCGACACCCGCCTGGCGATGGTGACCTCCGGCGAGCTGGACGCGGTGGTGCTGGCCGCCGCGGGCCTGTCCCGGCTGGGGCGCCTGCACGAGGCTACCGAGCTGCTCGACGCCGCCGCGTTCGTGCCCGCCCCCGGCCAGGGCGCCCTGGCCGTGGAGTGCCGCGCCGACGACGCGGAGGTGCTCGCCGCCCTCGCGCCGCTGGACTCCCCGGCGGACCGCCTGGCCGTCCTCGCCGAGCGGCACCTGCTCGCGGGCCTGGAGGCCGGCTGCTCGGCGCCCGTGGGCGCCCACGCCGTCGCGCGCGGCGCCGGCCTGCACCTGACGGCCGCCGTGCAGGGCCCGCACGGCCTGGTGCGCCGGGAGGTCACCGCCCCGGCCGCCGACGCCCGCGCCGCCCGCGGCCTGGGCGAGCGCACCGCCGCGCAGCTGCTGGCCGGCCCGCTGGCCGGCGCGGCCCGCACCCCGGACCCCGCCGCCGGCCCCGCCCGGGCCGCCGCGGCACCCGCCCGCCCCGTCGCCGTCGGCGGCGGGGCGCAGGAGCACACCCCGGACCGAGCCCCGGCCGGTCCACGTCCCGACCCGGAGAGTGGCTCGTGAGCACGACGACGAACAGCCCGGTCCTCGAGACCGTCCAGCGCACCGGCGAGCTGCCGGCGGTGCCGGCGCCCGCCGCCGCCGCCCCGGAGGTCGAGGTCCTCACCGCGCCCGGCGCCGCCCCCGGCGCCGCGCCGGAGGTCGGGACGGGGCCCGACGCCCCCTCCGGCACCGGCACCGGGTCCGCTGTGCCCGCGCGCCAGCGCCGCGGCTCCGGGGCGGCCGGCTCCGGCCCGGCCCGCCGGCTGGGCCACGTCTCGTTCGTCGGCGCCGGCCCGGGCGACCCGGGCCTGCTGACGCTGCGGGCCGCGGAGCTGCTGGCCGCCGCCGACGCGGTGGTCGTCGACTGCGCCGCCCACCAGGCGCTGGTGGCCCAGCACGCCCGCGCGGGCGTGCTCGTGGTCGACACCGCCGCCGCGGCCGGCGAGGACGCGCCCGCGCGCGCGGCGCGCGCCAAGCTGGTCGTCAAGGCGGCCCGCACCGGCGGGCGCGTGGTGCGCCTCATGGACGGCGACCCCTCCACCTTCGGCGGCCTCGTCGAGGAGATCACCGCCTGCCGCCGCGCCGGCGTGGCCTTCGACGTCGTGCCGGGGGTCTCCGCGGTCAGCGCGGTGCCCGCCTACGCCGGGGTGCCGATGACCGCCCCCGGCACCACGAGCGTGCACGTGGTGCACCCCGCGGGCCGCTCGGTGGACTGGTCGCACCACGCCGGGGCCGACTCCACCGTGGTGGTGCTGGGCACCGGCGACGACATCGCCGCGGCCGCCGTCGGCCTGCTGGCGGCCGGGCGCGCGCCGTCCACCCCGGTGGCGCTGACCTCGCGCGGCACCACGACGACGCAGTCGACGACCACCACCACGCTCGGCGAGCTGGAGCCGATCGCCACCGCCGTCGACGGTTCGCCCACGACCGCCGTGGTCGGCGACGTCGTCAGCCTGCGCGAGCAGGCGTCCTGGTACGAGACGAAGCCGCTGTTCGGCTGGCGGGTGCTGGTGCCGCGCACCAAGGAGCAGGCGGGGGGCACCACCGCGCTGCTGGCCGAGCACGGCGCCACCGCCGAGGTCGTGCCCACCATCTCGGTGGAGCCGCCGCGCACGCCGCAGCAGATGGAGAAGGCCGTCAAGGGCCTGGTGACCGGTCGCTATGAGTGGATCGGCTTCACCTCCGTCAACGCGGTGCGGGCGGTGCGCGAGAAGTTCACCGAGTACGGCCTGGACGCGCGCGCCTTCTCCGGCCTGAAGGTCGCCGCGGTCGGCGGGGTGACCGCCGACGCGCTGCGCGAGTGGGGCATCGAGCCGGACCTGCTGCCCGAGGGCGAGCAGTCCGCCACGGGCCTGCTGGCCGCGTGGCCGCCCTACGACGAGGTGCTCGACCCCATCGACCGGGTCTTCCTGCCGCGCGCGGACATCGCCACCGACACCCTGGTGGCGGGCCTGCAGGAGAACGGCTGGGAGGTCGACGACGTCACCGCGTACCGCACGGTGCGCGCGGCGCCGCCGGCCGCCCCGGTGCGCGAGGCGATCAAGACGGGCGCCTTCGACGCGGTGGTCTTCACCTCCAGCTCCACGGTGCGCAACCTCGTGGGCATCGCGGGCAAGCCGCACCCGTCCACGGTGGTTGCGTGCATCGGCCCGGCCACGGCGCGCACCGCCGAGGAGCACGGCCTGCGCGTGGACGTGCTGGCCGCCGAGCCCAGCGCCGCCTCCCTCGTGGAGGCCCTGGCCGCCTACGGCGAGGAGCTGCGGGCGGCCGCGGCCGAGGCCGGCGAGCCGGTGCTGCGGCCCAGCCAGCGCAAGTCCGCCGCGCGCCGGCGCACCCGGTGAGCGCCCTGGAGCCCACCCGCCGGGCCGTGCCGGCGCTGCCGGTGCGCCCGCGCCGGCTGCGCTCGACGCCGGCGGTGCGCCGGCTGGTCACCGACGTGCGCCTGCACCCGGGCGACCTGGTGCTGCCGGCGTTCGTGCGCGAGGGCCTGGACGAGCCGCGCCCGGTGCGCACCCTGCCCGGCGTGGTGCAGCACACCCGCGCCTCGCTGGTGGCCACCGCGAAGGAGGCCGTCGCGGCCGGCCTGGGCGGGATCATGCTCTTCGGCGTGCCGGAGCGGCGCGACGCGGTGGGCTCGGGCGCCGACGACCCCGACGGCGTCCTGAACGTCGCGCTGGCCGACGTGCGCGAGGCGGTGGGCGACGAGCTGGTCGTCATGGCCGACCTGTGCCTGGACGAGTTCACCGACCACGGCCACTGCGGCGTGCTCGACGAGCGCGGCCGGATCGACAACGACGCCACGCTGGAGCGCTACGCCTCGATGGCGCTGGCGCAAGCCGCGGCGGGCGCGCACCTGCTGGGCCCCAGCGGCATGATGGACGGGCAGGTCGGGCACCTGCGCGCCGTCCTGGACGACGCCGGCCGCGACGACGTCGCGATGCTCGCCTACGCGGTGAAGTACGCCAGCGCCTTCTACGGCCCCTTCCGCGAGGCCGTGGACTCGCAGCTGACGGGGGACCGGCGCACCTACCAGCAGGACCCGGCCGCGAACGTCGCCGAGGCGCTGCGCGAGCTGCGCCTGGACCTCGCCGAGGGCGCGGACCTGGTGATGGTCAAGCCGGGCCTGCCGTACCTGGACGTGCTGCGCGCGGTGGCCGACGTCGCCGACGTGCCGGTGGCCGCCTACCAGGTCTCCGGCGAGTACGCGATGGTCGAGTTCGCCGCGCGGGCCGGGGCGCTGGACCGCGAGCGGGTCGCGCTGGAGTCGCTGCTGGCGCTGCGCCGCGCCGGCGCGCAGGTGCTGCTGACGTACTGGGCCCTGGAGGCCGCCCAGGGCTGGCTGGGCTGAGGCGCGCGCGCCGTGCGCCACCCCCGGGCGGCGTCGTGGGCGTCGTGGGTGTCGTGGGCGAGCGCGGCGGTGCTGCTCGCCGTCCTGGCGCGATCGCTGCTGACCTCCGCCGCGGCCGTGCGCGAGGCGGTGCGCGCGGCGCGGGGCCCGTTCCAGGTCGTGGAGGGCTGGCAGCTCTCGCAGTACTGGCTCGGCCACGGCGCCGGCTTCGTGCGCCGCGGCCTGCCCGGTGAGGTGCTGGCGCGCGCGGTCGGCGGTGCCCCCGACCTCGCGCAGGCGCAGCGCGCCGCGCTGGGCCTGACGCTGGCGGGCGCGGCCGGTGCGCTGGTGCTCACCGCCGCCCTCGTCCTCGCCGCCCGCGGCGCCTGGCGGCGCGCGGCGCTGGCGGCGGTCGTGCTCTCCTCGCCGCTGACCCTGCCGCTGCTCGCCCACGACCTGGGCCGCTACGACGCGCTGGGCTGGGTGGTGCTGCCCGTGCTGGCCCTGCTGCCCTGGCGCGGGCGCCGGGCGTGGCCCACCGCGCTGCTCAGCGCCGCGCTGGTGGCGGCGGCCACGGCGACGGAGGAGTTCCTCGTCGCCGCGGCGGTGCCGGTCGTGCTGCTGGGCGTGCGCGAGGCGCTGCCCGGGCGGCGCGCCCGGGCGGCGGCCGCCGGGCTGGTGGCGCTGGGCCCCGGCCTGGCGCTCGCGCTGGCCAGCGCGCTGGTGCCGGCCCCGCCGGCGGCCGTGGCGGCGGCCCTGGAGCGCGGCGCCGCGGCCGGGGCCGTGCTGGGCGACCCCAACGCGGTGACCACCCTGGCGGGCACCTGGCGGGCGCAGCTGCGGTGGGTGCGCGACCTGCAGCCGGAGGGCGTGGTGCTGGCCGTGCTCGTCACCGGCGGCCTGGCCGCGGCCGCCGGCGCACTGGCCTGGTGGGCGCTGGGCCGGCCCGCGCCGCGCGCCGCGGCGGCCGCGGGCGCCTGGGCGTCGGCCCTGGCGCTGGCCCTGCACGCCGTGGGCGTGGACCACCGCCGCTGGTGGTCGCTGGCGCTGCTGACGTTCCTGGCGTGCCTGCTGCGCCTGGTGCGCGCGCAGCGGGCGCGCGCGCAGCGGGGCGGCCGCGCCGGCCGGGTCCCGCGGCCCGCACCGGTGCCGGTGCCGGTGCAGCTGGCGGCGGTGGCCGTGGCGCTGCTGGGGCTGCCGGCGCACGACTCCCCGGTGTACCCGCGCTGGGACCCCTCGGTGCCGGGCACGAGCGCGCCGCTGGACGCCGCGCAGGGGCTCTCGCTGCGCGAGGCGGCGCTGCGCGACCTGCTCGGGTGGCGGCCACCCGGCGGCTGAGGACCGCCCGGGTGGTGGGGGACGGTGTGGCGACCGGGTGGTGCGCGCTCCAGGTCGGCGTGCCGGCGGCCGATGCCCCAGCGGTGAGCGGTGCGGGCGACGGCGGGCCGCCCCGGCGCCGGGCGCCGGGGCTGGGCCGCCGCGTCGCCGCGGAGGCGGGGCTGGTCGTGCTGCTCACGCTCGCGGTGACCGTCCTGCTGCGCGACGCGCAGCCGCTGCGCCACGTCGTGCGCTTCGACGACACCCACCCGGGCAGCCCCGCCGGGCTCGTCGTCTTCGCCCTGGCCCTCTCGCACCTCTTCATGCTCGTCTTCGGCGCACGGCGCGGGCGGCAGCTGGCGCGCGAGCACCAGCGGCGCCGGGCGGCGGAGGCCGTCCTGGAGCGCGCGGCCCGCGAGGACCCGCTCACGGGCCTGGCCAACCGCGCCGCCTTCACCGCCGCCCTCGCGGCGGCGCGCACCGAGCCCGGCGCCGCGGCGACGGTCCTGCTCGTCGGCGTCGAGGGCGTGGGCGAGGTCGAGGAGCTGCTGGGGCGCGGCACGGCGGACGCGCTGCTGGCCGCGGTCGGCGCCACGCTGGACGCGCAGGTGCCCGGCGCCGTCGCGCGGGTGGGTGACGACGCCTTCGCGGTGCTGCTGACCGGCGCCGAGGCGCGCGGCCCGGCCGCCGCGGCGCGGGCCCGGGCGCTGCTGGCGGCGCTGCAGGTGCCGCTGGACGCCGGCGGGGTGCCCCTGGAGGTCGCCGCGGCCGTCGGCCTGGCGGCGGCGGCCGGGCCGGGCGCCGGGGACGCGCTGCACCGCGCCGGCGCGGCGCTGGCCGCGGCCCGCCGCGAGGGCGTGCCGGTGCGCCTGCACGACGAGGCGCTCGCCCACCGCCCGGGCCGGCACCTGCTGCTGCACGGGCAGCTGCGCGGGGCCGTGGCGCAGGGGCAGCTGCGCGTGCACTACCAGCCGAAGACCTCGTGCGCGACGGGCCGGGTGACGGGCGTGGAGGCGCTGGTGCGCTGGCAGCACCCCGAGCTGGGCCTGCTGCCGCCCTCGCAGTTCCTGGAGGTCGCCGAGCGCTCCGCCGTGCTGCTGCCGCTGACGGAGGCGGTGGTGCGCACCGCGCTGGAGGACCTGGAGCGCTGGCGCCGCTCGGGCCTGGAGCTCGACGTGGCCGTCAACGTCTCCGCGCGGGCGCTGGGCACCCCCCTGGAGCAGCTGCTGGCGCGCGCCCTGGCCGGGGCCGGCGTGGGTGCGCGGCGCCTGGAGCTGGAGGTCACCGAGACCGCGGTCCTGGCCGACCCGGTGCGCGTGCCGGCGGTGCTGCGCCGGCTGCGCGACGCCGGGCACCGCCTCGCGGTGGACGACTTCGGCACCGGGCACGCGACGTTGACGTACCTGCGCGAGCTGCCGGCCACGGCGCTGAAGGTGGACCGCTCGTTCGTCCAGCACCTGCGCCCCGGCGGCCGCGACGACGACCTCGTGACCGGCACGGTGCAGCTGGCCCACCGGCTGGGCCTGGGCGTGGTGGCCGAGGGGGTGGAGACCGCCGCGGCGTGGTCGGCGCTGGTGCGCGCCGGGTGCGACGAGGCCCAGGGGTACTGGCTGTGCCCGCCGGTGCCCGCCGAGCGGCTGCCCGCGGCGGTGGCCGAGCTGCACGAGCGCCTGCGCCCCGGCGCGGACGCGGAGCCCGCCCGCCGCGGGTCCGTTGACATCGTTGCAGGGGGCCCCTAGCTTCCCGAGCGCCACCGCAGCGGCGCTGCCGCTGCCCGAGCGACGATGCTCAGACAGGGGACCCTCCATGACCGCACCGAACATCAGCCGCCGCAGCGTCGTGCTGGCCGCCACCGCCGCCGGGGCGCTGGCGGGCGCCTCCGCCGCACCCGCCGCCGCGGCCCCGCCGCCCGGGCACCGCCTGCCCGGGGTCACCTCCGAGCCGTGGGGCACCCTGCCCGACGGCACGGCCGTGGAGCGCTGGACGCTCGCCAACGGCGACGTGACCGCCCGCGTGCTCACCTACGGCGGCATCCTGCAGACCCTGGAGCTCGGCGGGCGCCGCGGCCGCGGGGGCCGCGGCACCAACGTCGTGCTCGGCTTCGACGACCTCGCCGGCTACGTCGAGGGCAACAACCCCGGCCCGTACTTCGGCGCGCTCATCGGCCGCTACGGCAACCGCATCGCCGGCGGCCGCTTCACCCTCGACGGGCAGCAGTACCAGGTGCCCCTCAACGACGGCGAGAACTCCCTGCACGGCGGGACGGACTCGTTCGACAAGCGCGTGTGGGCCGCCGAGCCGGTCACCGGCCCCGACCGCACGGTGGGCGTGCGCCTGCGCCTGGTCAGCCCCGACGGCGACCAGGGCTACCCCGGGGAGCTGACCGTGGAGGTCACCTACCTGCTCGACCACTTCGGCCGCCTGCGCCTGGACTACCTGGCCACCACCGACGCGCCCACGGTCGTCAACCTGACGAACCACACCTACTGGAACCTCGCCGGCGAGGGCAGCGGCACGATCTACGACCACGAGCTGACGATGCGCGCCAGCCGGTACACGCCGGTGGACGAGACGCTCATCCCCACCGGTGAGCTGGCGCCCGTGGAGGGCACGCCGATGGACTTCCGCCGCCCCACGGCGATCGGCGCGCGCATCCGCCAGCCGTTCGAGCAGATCCTGTTCGGCCAGGGCTACGACCACAACTGGGTGCTGGACCGCCGCACCGAGGACGAGCTGGAGGAGGTCGCCGTCCTGCGCGACCCGCGCAGCGGCCGCACGCTGAAGATCTCCACGACGGAGCCGGGCCTGCAGTTCTACTCCGGCAACTTCCTCGACGGCACCCTGGTGGGCACCTCCGGCACGGTCTACCGCCAGGGCGACGGCCTGGCGCTGGAGACGCAGCACTTCCCGGACTCGCCCAACCAGCCGGCCTTCCCCTCCACCGTGCTGCGCCCGGGGGAGGAGTACCGCACCACCACGGTGTTCGCGCTCTCCCGCTGAGCGGCACCGCACGGCGCGACCGCAGCACCAGCGCAGCACCGCAGCACCGCAGCACCGCACCACCACCGCAGCACCAGCGCCGCGGTCCCGGGTCCCCGGGGCCGCGGCGCCCGCGCGTGCGGGCCCCTCGCGGGGAGGGTCCCGGGGGAGCCGCCGGAAGAAGTTGAGCACTGGTGCATCCGGGGGCGCCCCTGCGCGCGCAGGAGGGGGTACGAGCGGGACCGCAGGAGGTCCCGCCCCCCACGAGGAGGACACCGTGCGCAAGGCTCTCGCTCTCGCCGCCCTGACCGCCGCCCCCGCCGTCGCGCTGGCCCTGCCCGCCGCCGGGGCCTCGGCCGCGAGCGCCGGCAACGCCACCGTCTCGATCCTGCACGGCGTGCCCGGCCTGACCGTCGACGTCTACGCCAACGGCCAGGAGGTCGTCGGCGACTTCACCCCGGGCACCCTGACCGACCCGCTGAGCCTGCCCGCCGGCTCCTACGACCTGGCCGTCTACCCGGCAGGCTCGGACCCGGCCTCCACCCAGCCGGCGATCTCCGCGGACGACGTGGCCGTGCTGGCCGGCGCGAACGCCACCGTCGTGGCGCACCTGTCCGCCGAGGGCACCCCGACGCTGACCCCGTTCGTCAACGACCCCGGCCAGCTCGCGGCCGGGCAGGCGGGCCTGACCGTGCGCCACGTCGCCGCCGCCCCGGCCGTGGACGTGCGCGCCGGCGGGCAGCCGGTCCTGCGCGGGCTGACCAACCCGAACGAGGCCGACGTCGACGTGCCCGCCGGCACCGTCTCCGCCGACGTGGTCCTCGCCGGCACCGACCAGGTGGCCATCGGCCCGGCCGACCTGACGCTGGCCGAGGGCGTGGAGACCGTCGTGTACGCGTGGGGCTCGGCCGCCGACGGCAACCTGGCCCTGGCCACGCAGACGGTCGACGCGGACGGCTCCTCGCCCTCCGGCGTGGCCGCCGGCGAGGCCGGCACCGCCGGGGCGGGCCTGCCGTGGTGGGTCGCGGCGGCGGGCGCCGTGGCGCTGGCCGGTGCCGCGGTGCCCGCGGTGCGCAGGACGCAGCGCGCCCGCGCGTGAGGTCGCGGGCCCGTCGGGCGCTGCCGGTGGCCTGCGCCCTGCTGGGCGCGGGGCTGCTGGGCGGCTGGTGGGCCGAGCGCCCCGCGGCGGGGTTCGGCGACGTGGTCGCCGCCGCCCCCGCCGCCCCCACCGCTGCCGCGGGGGCCGGTCCCGGAGCGGGCGGTCCAGACCCGGGCCGCCCGCTCCCGGCCGCCCCCGCGGGCCCGGCCGGCCTGGCGCTCCCGCGGGTCGCGGCGCGCCCCGCCGCGCCGGCCCCGCCGGTCCCGGTGGTCGCCCCGGTGGCGCTGCGGGTGCCCGACCTGGGCGTGGACGCGCCCGTCGTCGACGTCGGCGTGGCGCCCGACGGCGGCGTCGAGGTGCCCGAGCGGGCGTGGCGGGTGGGCTGGTACCGCTTCGGCCCGGTGCCCGGCGCGCCCGGCTCGGCGGTCGTCGTCGGGCACGTCGACACCGTGCGCGACGGCCCCGGCGCCCTGCACCCGCTCGCGGGGGCCGAGGCCGGCCAGCGCGTCGAGGTCGTCCTGGCCGACGGCTCGGTGCGCGCCTTCGCCGTCACCGCGCGCCAGCGCTTCGTCAAGGAGGAGCTGCCGGTGGCGGAGCTGTTCGCGCGCACCGGCCCCGCCCGGCTGGTCCTGGTCACCTGCGGGGGCGAGTTCGACCGCCGCACCCGCAGCTACGAGGAGAACGTCGTCGTGGTCGCCGAGCCGGTGCCGTGAACGGCGCGCGCGGCCGGCGCCGCGTCGACTGGCGGAGGCACCGGTGACCCCTACCGTGGAGCTCGTGACCACCCCGGACGCCGTCGCCCTGGGTGACGGCCTCCCCGTCGCCGCGGCCGCCGAGCGGCCCGCGCCCGCCGCGCCCGCCGCGGCCCCGGGCGCGCTGCCGGCGGTGGCCGCGGCCGTCGACGACGCCGCGCTGGCGCGCGCGCTGGTCGCCGGCGACGAGCGGGCGCTGGCGGAGGTCTTCCGCCGCTTCGCGCCCCTGGTCAACGCCCTGGCGCTGCGCAGGCTGCCGGAGGCGGACGCGCAGGACGTGGTGCAGGCGGTGTTCGTGGCCGCGTGGCGCTCGCGCGGCACCTACGACCCGGCGCGCTCGTCGCTGCCGGCGTGGCTGGTGGGCATCACCCGGCACCGGGTGGCCGACGCGCTGCGCGCGCGCCACCGCGACGCGGAGGTCAGCACCGACGAGCCCGAGGCGGTGGCGGGCCCGCGGCTGCAGGCCGAGCCGGACCCGGCCGAGCGGGCCGCCGACCGGCTGGTCCTGCTGGACGAGCTGGACCACCTGGGCGAGCCGCAGCGCACCCTGCTGCGGCTGGCCTTCTTCGAGGAGCTGAGCCACACGGAGATCGCCCGGCGCACCGACCTTCCCGTCGGCACCGTCAAGAGCCACCTGCGGCGGTCCCTGCTGCGCCTGCGCACCCGGCTGGAGGGGGACCGTGCCGCCTCGTGACCCCGAGGGCGCCCCGGCCGGGGAGCTGCCCGCCGCGCACCTCGGGGACGACGAGCTGGTCCTCCTCGCCCTGGGCGAGCGCGTGCCCGGCGCCGAGGAGCACCTGGCCGCCTGCGCCCGCTGCCGCGCCGAGCTGGCCCGCTCCGCGGCCGTGGTGAGCACCGCCCGCTCCTCGCCGGAGCTGCCCGGCGTGCCGGTGCCGGCCGGCACCTGGGAGGCGGTGGCCCGCGAGACCGGCGTCAGCGCCTCCCCGGGCGCCCCCGCCGTCGCGGCACCCGCCGCGGGCCCCGTCGCGGGCCCGGGCGCCCGCCAGCCCGCCGCGGTGGGCGCGGCCGGCGTCCCGGTCCGTCCCGCCGCGGCGCCCCGCGCGGGCGCGCGGCGCTGGCTGGCGCTGGCCGCCGCGTTCGTCGTGGGCGCCGGTGCGGGCGCGGTCGGGTCGCGGCTGGGCGAGCCCGGCGGCACCCCGGTCGCCGCCCCCTCCAGCGCCCCCTCCACGGCGCCGTCCACCGCCCCGACCGGGCCGGGCGCCCCGCCCGGCGCGGCGGTGCTGGCCTCGGGGGCGCTGGAGCCGCTGGACGGCGGCCCGGCCTCCGGTGCGGTCACGGTGGCCGCCGTGGACGGGCACCGCCGCCTGGAGGTCGACGTGCGCGACGTGAGCGCCCCGGGCGACGGCGTGCTGGAGGTGTGGCTGCTCGACGCCGACGGCGGGCTGCTGTCCCTGGGCACCCTGACCGGCGAGCGCCTGCAGGTGGCGCTGCCGGAGTCGGTGGACCTGGCGCGCTTCGCGGTGGTGGACGTCTCCCGCGAGCCGCTGGACGGCGACCCGGGGCACTCCTCGGACAGCGTGCTGCGCGGGGAGCTGGGGCTGGGCGCCTGAGGGCTCCGGGCCCGCGGGGGCGGCGGGGGAGCGGGAGCGCGCTCAGCGGCCCCAGCGCTCGCCCCGCCGCTCCAGGCCCTGCACGAACGCCTCGAAGGCGGCGTCCACGCGCGCGGTGTCGCCGGTGACGAGGCGGTCCAGCACCAGCCCGCGCATGGTGCCCAGCACCGCCGTGGCCAGCGCCGCCGCCTCGGGCGCCGGGCAGCCGGCGCGCACCAGCCCGGCCTCCACCAGCCCCGTGCGCTCGCGCACCGAGCGGCGCACCGCGGCGGCGAGCACCTCGTCGTGCAGGGCGTGCCCGGTGATCGCCAGGAACAGCCGCACGTAGGCCTCGCCGCGCCCGGTGGTGGCCTGCTGCCACAGGGCGCGCAGCGGCCCGCCCTCCTCCGGGCCGCGCCGCTCGCCCTCGAGCACCCGCGGGGCGGTGAAGGCCCGGTCCAGCACCCGCTCGACGATCTCGGCGACGAGCTGCTCGCGGGTGCCGAAGTGGTGCAGCAGCGCGGCGTGGCTGACGCCGGCGCGCTCGGCGACGCGCCGCAGGGACAGCTGGGCCAGGCCGTGCTCGAGGACGTGCTCGGTGGCGGCCTGCAGCAGCTCCTCGCGGCGGTGCCGGTAGCGCAGCCGCCGCCCGTCCACGCGCTCCTCGCTCTCGCTCCCCGCGTCCTCCACGGCGCGAGGCTAACGGCGGGTGAACCTCCTGCCACGTGCCCGCGCGGGGTCCTCGGAGTTGCTTGACCGGTCGGTCAGGCAATGGCTAGCTTGTGCCCCGCGCCAGGGGGTCGGGCTCCCGGGCGGCGGCCGGCGCGAGGGAGCAGCGGGCGCCACCCGGTCGTCGCGTCCCGACGGCGCTCCCGTCTCGACGCCCCCTGGAGAGCACCGCGATGCCGAACACCCTCACGCCCCCGTCCCGCCGCTCGGTCCGCGGGCTGCGCGCCTCGCTGGCCGCCGCCGCCGTCGCCGTGCCGCTGGCCGTGGGCGCCGTGCCGGCGCAGGCCGCCGACAACCCCTACGAGCGCGGCCCGGCGCCGACGACGGCCAGCGTCGAGGCCACCCGCGGCTCCTTCGCCGTCTCGCAGACCTCGGTCTCCAGCTACAGCGCCACCGGTTTCGGCGGCGGGACGATCTACTACCCGACCACGACCACCGCCGGCACGTTCGGCGCCGTGGTGATCGCCCCGGGCTACACCGCGACGCAGTCGAGCATGTCCTGGTACGGCCCGCGCCTGGCCTCGCAGGGTTTCGTGGTCTTCACGATCGACACGAACTCCCGCTACGACCAGCCCTCCTCGCGCGGCGACCAGCTGCGCGCCGCGCTGACCTACCTGACCACCCGCAGCACCGTGCGCGCCCGCATCGACGCCACCCGCCTGGCCGTCATGGGCCACTCCATGGGCGGCGGCGGCACCCTCGAGGCCGTCAAGGACGACCCGTCCATCAAGGCGGCCATCCCGCTGACGCCGTGGAACACCGACAAGACCTGGCCCGAGATCAGCACCCCGACGCTCATCATCGGCGCCCAGGACGACTCCACCGCGCCGGTGGCCTCGCACTCCGAGCCGTTCTACGGCTCGATCCCCACCGCCACCGACAAGGTCTACCTGGAGCTGCGCGGGGCCAGCCACTTCGCGCCGAACTCCTCGAACACCACGATCGCGAAGTACAGCATCAGCTGGCTCAAGCGCTACGTGGACAACGACACCCGCTACACGCAGTTCCTGTGCCCGGCGCCGACCACCACCGTGGCGATCAGCGAGTACCGCAGCACGAACTGCTCCTGACGCGCAGCGCCCGCCGGGGGGGGGGGGGGGGGGTGGCCCCCCCCCCCCCCCCCCCCCCACAGCCCCCAGGAGCCGAGCATGACGCACGAGCCGTACCCGCCCGCCCCGGTGCAGCGGGTGGCCACGGACACCCCCGCCACGATCGCGCTGGTGCTGGGC